>NZ_JADQAL010000054.1:0-10775 GCF_022129275.1 Psychrobacter sp. Ps3 | reverse complement strand
GACTAGAACACAGCTTTGATAAACTAGTAGCTATCAGCAGTGCGCATTTGTGAATTTTCAACACGCCCTAATGACTCTTTTAGCAAAAAGCCAATACGCTATCCACGTATTGGCTTTTTATGTGGTTTTGAATGTATTGAGTATTAAGTTAAGCGCTATCCTTGCAAGCTTTGCACCCACTGCACAATCTGATCTCTAGGCAGCGCTCCTGACTGGCGAGCGACTTCTTTCCCGCCTCTAAACGCCACCATCGTCGGTAGACTGCGAATGTTATAAGCCGCCGCTGCTTGCTCGTACTTGTCCGTTTGCAGCTTAGCAAACACCACTTGCGGCAGCTGCCCTGCCGCCTCTTTAAACTGCGGTGCCATCATCAAGCACGGCTGACACCAACTTGCCCAAAAGTCGACCACTGTCAACACTTCATTCTTTTGAGTGACTTTATTTACCGTTTGCGCAGTTAGCTCCTGCGGGCTTGCAGTCAGTAAAGGCTTGGCGCATTTACCACAGTTGGGCGCTGCGCTAAGACGATCGTTTGGCAGGCGGTTGGTCGCTTGGCAATTAGGGCAAACGATATGTAAACTCTCAGTACTCATAACTTAGTCCTTCTTTATTAATTTTAATAACGCTTAGCTCTATAACGGTAATATAACATCTATACTACTATTTATAAATTTATATAATGTAATTTATGATAATATATTTTATTATAAAGCGTCTTAGCTGATTAATGTTAGAATATAGATAATCAATCTTTGATAATGGCTCAATTTATATCAATAAGATAATCGTGATATCCCAAGGAGATTACTTGACTACTTCTACCTTAGATAAGAGGTCATCGACCTATACAGCGGACGATACCACGCAGGATTTGGCAGCGATTGACTTAGCCAAACAAATGCAGCAGTCCTCACAGCAAGCCAGCCAGCTACTCAAGTCGCTATCGCACCCCGATCGCTTATTGCTGCTATGCCAGTTGACCCAAGGCGAGTACTGCGTAAGCGAGCTTGAGACGTTGGTCGGTGTCGGTCAACCCAGCCTATCGCAGCAGCTTGGCATCTTGCGTAAAGACGAGCTAGTGGCGACGCGCCGCGAAGGTAAGCAGATTTACTACCGTATCGCCAGCGACGATGCTCTGGCAGTACTGCAGCTGCTATATGAGCGCTTTTGTGCCAAATAGCTTTGAGAGTATGAATGAACGCTAAGCTCTTTGTCGCTCCCATTTGCCACTGTATAAGCAACACTGTATTAGGATAATGGCGTACTGATATGGCCTCTATTGCCACTCGTCTCATACCCGCTTGGCTGCGTCACTATTCGTTTGCCACCCTGCCTGCTGATGTGATTGCCGGACTGGTAGTCGGCATATTAGTCATTCCGCAGAGCTTAGGTTATGCGGTGCTCGCCGGCCTGCCCCCTGTGTATGGTCTGTACGCGGCTATCGTGCCTGTTATCGTCTACGCGTGGATCGGCTCGAGCAATGTACAAGCGGTCGGCCCGGTGGCGATCACTGCGATTATGACCGCAAGCGCTTTGAGCACTTATGGTGATCAAGGGGCGGAGCAATATGTGCTTATGGCAAGCCTGCTCGCCCTAATGGTAGGCGCGTTATTATGGATCGCAGGCAGGCTTAAGCTTGGCTGGATTATGCAGTTTATTAGCCGCGGGGTCTCCGCAGGCTTCATCAGCGGCGCAGCAGTACTCATCTTTGTCAGTCAGCTCAAATACCTCACCGCCATCCCAGTCACTGGTAATAGCTTGATCGGCTACTTGTCAAGCATACAGCAGTTCGCGCAGCAGCTACACCCACTAACCTTATTGATCGGTGTCATCTCCTTTGTATTACTAGTCGCCAACCGTTATGGCGGCAAGTGGCTTTGGCGCTCTTGGCTCTCGGCTAGGCAGGCTAAATGGGCGGAGCGCTTGTTTCCGCTTATTTTATTAATAGTTGCTATTATCTTGAGTGTCATCGGTTACTGGTCCGCACATAACGTCGCCACTATCGGTAGCATCCCGCATGGCCTGCCAAGCTTAACGCTACCGCATCTGCCAGACTGGCGTGAAGCGGCTAATCTGCTACCAACCGCAGGACTGATGGCGCTGATTGTCTTCGTCTCTAGTAGCTCAGTGGCCAGTACTTATGCCCGACTGCGCGATGAGCGCTTCGATGCCAATCGCGAGCTGACCGGCTTGGGACTGGCGAATATTGCAGGTGGCCTGTTTCAGAGCTTTGCAGTAGCTGGCGGCTTTTCGCGCACAGCTATCAATGCCGACTCAGGCGCTAGGACGCAACTGGCAAGCTTTGTCACCGTAGCCGTCATGGTCGCAGCTTTGCTATTTTTTGGTGATGTGCTGGCGCCATTGCCTTATGCGATTCTTGGCGCTATCATCATGGCCTCTATTATCGGGCTAATAGATATCGCAACCTTAAAATCGGCTTGGCAGCGCGATCGCTTAGATGCCGCGAGCTTTATCGCCGCTTTTGCAGGGGTGTTGATATTTGGTCTTAATACCGGTCTAGTCATCGGCCTAATGGTATCTTTTGCTAGCCTAATTTGGCAGTCGAGTCATCCGCACGTGGCTATCGTTGGGCAATTGGCGGAGACTGGACACTTTCGCAATATTCATCGTCATAGCGTCGTCACTTATGAGCATCTATTGATGATACGTATCGATGAGAGTTTATTCTTTGGTAATACCGACTCTATCCATCGCCGCATTCTGCAAGCGACCAAGGACTATAGCGACGCCCGTGAGATTATCCTGATTATGTCAGCGGTCAATCATATTGACCTCACCGCACAAGAGATGCTGATTACCTTAAATAGAGAGCTTGCCGCTGATGATAAGCATCTGCATTTTAGCTTTATCAAAGGGCCTGTAATGGATAAGATTGAGCATACGCCACTGATTACTGAGCTGTCAGGGCAAGTGTTTTTGAGTACCAATGCGGCGGTAAACGCGCTAAAAGATCTGTAATCATTCAGTTTTTTAGTAATGGTGATACTTTATTGCTATTATAGTCTTATATCTTATATTGCATATTATTTGACAATACACCGTTACTTACCACGTTTGGCCTTATTCAACTTTATCTAGATAACCGACTGAAATTATGACTGACAATCTTACGATTTATAAGCAAATATACCCATCGCAATGCGCGAAACTTGCCCAGCTTGGCTATCGCTCAGTCATCAATATTCGACCTGATGATGAACAGGTGAGCCAGCCGACAAGCCTTGATTTAGCAAGTGCTAGTGAGCAAGCTAATTTGGCTTATGAGTATCTGCCGTTCGATGATGAGCGTCTAAGTACGCTGACCGTCGAGCAGTTCGCGCGCTTTTATCATGCCTGCCCCAAGCCAATATTGATGTTTTGCGGCACGGGCGCACGCGCCAAACTCTTATACCAGAGCGCTTTGATGCAAGGTCTACTATAACCGTTACATAGCGTATCTTTTATTCTCAAGCGTTTCATCCTACCCTACTTATTGAATGTTTAACCTCCCAAACTCTTTATATCAATAATAAAAAAGGAGCTCGCATGAGCCATCAAATCAGTATCACCGGTCAAATCACGCCTGATCAAGTCCCTATGATCGCCGAAAATGGCTTTAAAACCATTATCAATAACCGTCCTGATGGCGAAGAACCTAACCAACCGACCAGCGCTGATATTGAGGCCGCTGCAAAGGAGGCAGGACTGGCCTATAAAGAGATCTCGTTTGCCGGTAGTGAGCTCAATCAAAACCATGTCGAAGAGTTTGCCGACTTTTTTAATCAAGCTGAGCAGCCGATCTTAATCTTTTGCCGTACGGGCAATCGCTCAACCGGCATTTATGAAGCGGCGAAGCAGATGGATTTATTAGATGATTGATAGTATTCATAAGCACCTCACATGATAGCAATAAAAAACGCCCATTCAGATCTGAATGGGCGTTTTTTATTGCGTGATAGAGTCTAGTCAAAGAGCATGAGCCTATGCTATTGTCAGTCGCTAGACGATAAGTGATCTTACAAGGACTGTTTATGAATAATATCGCGCTCGCTTTATTGCCCTTAGCGCTTGCTTACATTATGTTCACTTTAGGCACGGGGCTAAAATTAAGCGACTTTAAGGTGATTCGCGCTTATCCCAAAGCTTTTTTTGTCGGCTTGTTCAATCAAGTTATTTTAGTTCCGATTGTGGCTTTGATTATCGTGCTGATTATGTCGCCGCCGCCAGCTATCGCCTTTGGTATTATGCTCATTAGCTTTTGTCCGGGCGGTGTGACTAGCAATATGCTGACCTATTATGCCAAAGGAAATGTAGCGCTCTCTATCGCGCTGACAGGGGTTGTCAGTTTATTATCCGTCGTGACGCTCCCCATTCTAATTACCTTAGCGTTTAATCACTTCATGCAAGATCAAGCCGGCTCTATTAGCGCGCTGAAGATTGGGCTGGTGATGTTCTTGTTGACCACTTTGCCTGTGACTTTAGGTATGCTTGCACGCCGTAAGTTTACAAGCTTTATGGAGCGCAGAGGCAATATCCTAAACGGTCTTGCTAGTCTATTATTTGTGCTAGTGGTCTTAGCAGCAGTGGCCTCTAACTGGGACTTACTCAAATCACAAGCGACGGCAATCGGCTTTGAGCTTATCGCTATTATCGTCATCTTATTTACGCTGAGCATGGTCATAGCCAGAGCGCTCAAGCTCAATTGGTTCGATACCAAGACCATCATGATAGAAACCAGCATCCAAAACAGTACCACAGCCATTACGCTTGCACCTATCATTATGGGAACGGCGGCAGGTCTACCTGCTATCGCTCTACCTGCTGCTGTCTACGGCGTGCTGATGTACTTAGTTGCTCTTCCAGTCATTGCAGTGATTCGCAATAAAAACTAGCTTACACCGGACTAAAGCGAGCTACCATAAAAAAAGACCACCTCAGTATATGAGATGGTCTTTTTGCTGATTTGCTTAGTTGATTAAATGCACGTTTATTGCATTACCAAATACTCAAATGCACTTAAGGCGGCTTTACTACCCTCGCCCATAGCAATATTGATCTGCTTAAACGGTACAGTGGTCACGTCACCACAAGCGAAGATACCTTTGCGGTCAGTACGACACTTTTCATCGATTTCAATCTCGCCAAAGCGGTTTAGATCGACGAAGCCTTTGATAAAGTCCGTGTTTGGCACAAGACCAATCTGAACAAACACCCCTGCCAAATCGCGCTCATGAGTATCGCCTGTATTGCGATCTTCAAAGACGATAGAGCTGACTTTACCATCAGTGGCTTTAATCTCTTGCGTTGCCGCGTTGGTGATAAACTCGATATTGTCTTTTTCTTTGGCTTTATTAATGAGTACCTGATCGGCCTTTAGCTCGTCAGCGAACTCAAGAACCGTCACGTGTTTGACGATACCCGCCAAATCAAGCGCCGCCTCAACGCCTGAGTTACCACCGCCGATCACTGAGATGTCTTTATCTTTAAAGAAAGGACCATCACAGTGCGCGCAATATGCCACGCCTTTACCGATATTTTCTTCTTCACCTGGGACGCCAAGCTTACGCCACTGCGCGCCAGTCGCAAGGATGATACTACGCGTCTCAAACTGCTCGCCAGTGTTCAGATGGATGCTGTAGTTTTCTTCCTCAGTCTCATCGATCTCTTTGACCGTCACGTGCTGCTTGAGGGTAATATTGTACTCTTGCAGATGCTTCTCAAAGTCTGCTGATAAGTGCGTACCTGTGGTTAGTGGCACTGAGATTAAGTTCTCGATGTCCTGCGTGTCTTTGACCTGACCACCGATACGATCAGCCACCATAGCGACTTTTAGACCCTTACGCGCGGTATAAATCGCGGCGGCAACACCAGCGGGACCGGCACCAATGATCGTGACGTCTTGCTGCTCTAGTTGCTCGCTATCATCGCCGCCCTCGCTTAGTAGATCAGGGAACTGCTCTTGTAGCTTCTCAATCAGTTTAGCGGTATCGATAAGGCCATTGGCGAACGGTTTACCGTTTAAGAATACGGCGGGCACGCCCTGAATATTATTGGCTTCGACTTGCTCTTGGAACAGTGCGCCATCGATCATCTCGTTACTGATATTATCGTTTAGTAGGGCGAACTGATTTAATGTCTGCACGACTTCTGGGCAACTGTGGCAAGATAACGATACATAAGTCTGAAACTCTAGCGGCTTATTAAAGCGCTTCACGAGCTTCTGGATACCTTCGTCAAGTTTGAGCGTATGACCGCCGGCCTGCAAAATAGCTAAAATCAGTGAAGTAAATTCGTGACCGCCTGGAATACCACTAAAGACGATACCGTTATCGACAACTTCACCATCAATATGACTACGTACTGCAAAGCTGATTGGGCTTGGTAAGCTGCTATCGATATAGTCTGCTTGGTCCAGCTCAAACTTAATCTTATCCGTTGTTCCAGCGATTTTGGTCAAAAAATCAACTAGCTCAGCGCGCTTTTCGTGCTCGCCTGTACCTAGTACGAAGCTAATAGGACGAGTCATATTTTCGCTATAGCTTTTTACTGCATCTAATAAACTTTGGTCTATCATAATCAATCCTTATCTTTATAATATAAAAAATACTAAGTTCATTTGGTTAAAGTTAAAGTATTGGGCTAATTCAGCTTTATTCTTAGCTGGCTAATACGCTACTACTCTTATGCCCCTAACTGTTGATAGGGCTATTATCGGACGTTTTAGGACCATGGACAAGCGGATAAAGTCAAATCATATGTTTTATAAAACAAATCATAAAAGATATATCATCTAGTAATTTAAACCTATTATTAATAAATCACCCTAGAACCCACCCTGTTATTTCGCTACAATCGAGAGAAGTGCTAAGAAAAACGACTGTTTTTAGGAGTAGTCACTCTAATAAATGCAGTGCCTTTATACCAGTAACTCTTGGCGCTTTAGAGTCTTAAATTCATTAATGGTTTTAATCATTATGCGTGGACGGTCGTTTATAACGACTTGACGCTTACTAACAAGGATGAAAACATGAGAAAGACTGATACCCTGCAAGATAATAGAGAGATTATTGACGAGCTTAGACAAAAAGATAGCCACTTCGCGGTGATATTTGATGAGCATGCTCAGCTCGACGAGCAAATTAATAGGCTAGAAAAAGACCGCGTCACGCAAGCGAGCTGGGACGATGAAATTGAACAGATGAAACGACGAAAGCTGCAACTCAAAGATGAGATTTATAGAGTCATTGAGAAAAACCAACTACAGTCACATGCTTAATGACGATTTAAAACCAATAAAAACTTTTTTAGGTTATAAAGATTTTTGGTGATAAAGAGTAGTAGATAACGATATGAAAGCCCTCATCACACTATGCTGATGAGGGCTTTATTATCAGCATAAATAACCTAAGATAAACATTGGGTAAAATCTGGTGTCAAAGCTGTAAATGCAAGTAAAAAAAGACCCTATCAGCGTCTGCTAATAGGGTCTTCATCTATAATACTGGTCAAACATAAGTAATGATCAGTGCTATAAAGTTATCTCAATAGTGTATCAACTACTTAGATTTTACCAACCAAATCTAGGCTTGGTTTTAGGGTTGCTTGACCTTGCTCCCAAGCGGCTGGACATACTTCACCGTCGTTGTCACGAACGTACTGAGCGGCTTTTACTTTACGTACCACATCTTTTGCACTACGGCCGATACCTAGGTCATGAATTTCAGCTACTTTGATGAGGCCATCTGGATCAACGATGAAAGTACCACGAAGCGCTGCGTTGTCTTCTTCGATCATTATGTTAAAACCACGAGTGATTTTACCAGTGCCATCACCCAACATTGGGAAAGTGACTTTGCCAATCGCTTCTGAAGAGTCGTGCCATGCTTTGTGCACAAAATGCGTGTCAGTTGATACTGAGTACACTTCTACGCCTAAGTCTTTTAGCTCTTGATAATGGTTTGCCATGTCTTCAAGCTCAGTTGGGCAAACAAACGTGAAGTCATGTGGATAAAACATGAATACAGCCCAATTGCCTTTGACGTCGTCTGAGGTGATAGTTTTGAACTCACCATTTACAAACGCTTCGGTTGAAAACTCTGGGATTTCTTGATTAATAATAGCGGCCATGAGTGGCTCCTTTTTGTGAAGTTTATGGTTACAAGATAATGATAGTTAATCGATGATTTCTATGTAGGAGCTAAAGTCATAAAGCGACCTACATTATAGTATCATGTAAGCGACTGCTAATAATTAATTGTTCAATTAATATTGCTGCCGGCTTTACCTATCTGGGTTACAAGACAAACTATACGCGAATTTCATGGTTAATCCAGTTAAAAGTTTTTAATTTGATGTTTTGTTTTATTAATCTTGTTAAACTATTCTATCCGCTGTTATTTGTAAAATAATGATACGTAAAGCGGCTATATCTATCGGTTTGTGAGCGATAAGATAAACCAATACTTCCGAAGAATTTTATATAAATGGTATTAGAGAGTCCCTATGATTACTTTACGTCAACTCGAGTTTGCCTTGGCCGTTGCCAAGCATCGTCACTTCAAGCGCGCCGCTGAAGACTGTAATATCTCGCAATCCGCCCTAAGCTTAGGTATCGCAGAGCTAGAAAAGCAGCTCGATACGCAAATATTTGAGCGTAATAACAAGCAAGTGCTGATTACCCCTATCGGGCAAGATATCTTGACACGCGCCCAGCGTATATTTTCTGAGGTCAATGATCTTACGACTCGCGCTCATAGTCATCAAGCGCCGCTAGCTTATCCGATGACGGTTGGCATCATTCCGACCATTGCGCCGTATCTATTGCCTAAAGTCTTGCCCGCTCTTCGCGCGCATCATCCTGAATTTCGCATGACGATCGTTGAGCAGCAAACCGAGCGCTTGCTCGAACAAGTGCGCTATGGTCATATCGATACCGCTATTATTGCACTGCCTTATGCGGTCGATGGACTACACAGCTTCGAGTTTTGGTCAGAGAACTTTTTTGCGGTATTCCCCAATGATGATGTACATGCCAAGCTTGATAGCATTAGCTCAGATGAGCTAGCGACCGCGAATCTGATGCTATTGGGCGAGGGTCACTGCTTAACTGATCAGACCTTATCCGTCTGTCATTTCGATCGCGCTGAGATGAAATCAAGTTTTTCTGATGCCAGTCTAAACACCCTAATTCAGATGGCGCTAGCGAATATGGGTACAACGCTGGTCCCTGAAATGGCGCTCGATCAGCTGCATCTACATAACCAAAACGCGGTCGCTGTGCCACTTGCCGAGGCCGGACCGCATCGTCACATTGCCTTTGTCACGCGTCTAAACTACGCTCGTGTCGATGACGTAAATCTGCTGGGTAATGTGTTTAAACAAGCATTAGAAGAAGCGGCCAATAAGAGCTAAGCAAATATGACCGACCTCTTGCAAACCAGCTCTCGTCTTAGTCAATGCTTTGAGAAGCATCTACTATCGGCTACAAATAGCGATATTAAGCCTGCGCAAGCTCATGCGCTTTGGCAGGATATCGCCAATCGTTACAATGAGTCTACTCGCGCTTATCATACGCTCACACATTTGCAGCAGCTTTTTTGTCAGTTTGAGCAGATTAACCATAAGCTACAGCAGCCGGCTATTATTGCCTTAGCATTGTTTTATCATGACGTGATTTATGCGCCGATACGTAATGATAATGAGCTAAAAAGCGCTGAGTATGCAGTGCAAGTCTTAGATAAATATTTGACCTCTAAACAGGTTAAACGTATTTACGACCTAATAATGATGACTGCAGATCATCAGCTTACTGACCATGCCGACCTTGACGCCGCCTATTTGCTCGATATGGATTTATCTGTTTTAGGCGCAAGTTGGCCTGAGTATGAAGAATATGCTAAATCGGTGCGACAAGAGTATGCTCATGTTGCAAAAGTGGCGTATCGAGTAGGACGCACGCAAGTATTAAAGGGCTTGCTCGCCCATCCGAGACTGTATTTAACGGACTATTACTATCAGCGCTTAGAAGCTCAAGCGCGTAAGAATATCAGGCGGGAGCTTACTTTACTTGCAGCTTGATAAATAGCTCACTGCCTTGGCGCGCAGGGTGAGAGTTATAGCAAGGCTCCATGATTTCAATAGCAAAATGCGACTCAAAGCGCTGCTTATACTCTTCGACGTCACCGCCAAACGGTGGATGAGTATGGTCAAAACCCCTATCAAATAGCAACCCTACTAGCTTACCTTTTGGCTTTAATAAACCGGCCATCTGCTGTACATATTCGTCACGGCGCTGCGGGTTTATCGCACAAAAAAACGTCTGCTCAAGCGCCCAGTCAAACTGATAGCGCTCAGGTGATAATTCAAAAAAGTCGGCGCAGACTAAGTACTCAGATGGAAAGTTAGGATAACGTCTAGCAAAGTCGGCAATCGGCGCAGGCGCAAAGTCTAATAACGTGACGTTAGTAAATCCTTGCTCATAAAGATAACCGACTTCATAAGCATTGCCCGCGCCCGGCACTAAGATAGCATCATGCTTTGCCGACTCAGGTAATTGGTCGATATAGGCTTTGAGCGGCGGTGATACCTGTCTCATATCCCAACCGATACTGTCGGTTTCGTAGCGCTGCTGCCAAAACTTGGATTGATTAACGTTATCCATAACCTAGCCTTTTTCTAAAACACATGAGACAAACAAAACAAAGATTTCGATAATTAGGGTGTGTTGAACATTCACAAATGCGCACTGCTGATAGCTACTAGTTAATCAAAGCTGT
>NZ_JADQAL010000008.1:0-91975 GCF_022129275.1 Psychrobacter sp. Ps3 | reverse complement strand
CGCCTAAAAAATAGTCGCTGTCAGTGCCATGGTCGAATGTTCAACACGCCCTAATAGCATAGACAAAAGGCAAGTTATGAGTATCCATGGCATTTTAGGCGAGCAAACCACCGACTATCCGACCAAGTACAGTCCTGAAACCCTGTATCCGATTGACCGTAGTATGGGGCGCGAAGCTATAGGCTGGCAATTTGATAAGCCCGGTATTGCTAAACTTAGCATCGGTATGGACTGGTGGCACGCGTTTGAGGTCTCTTGGCTAAACACGCAAGGTATCTCGCAAGTCGCGATGGCGCGTTTTAGTATCCCTGCGACGTCGCTTTTTATCGTCGAGTCCAAATCGCTGAAGCTTTATCTGAATAGTATTAATTTTACTGAGTTTGCCAGTTGGGACGAGGTTAAGACAATGCTAAGCAAAGATTTATCTAACTGCGTGCAAGGTGAAGTCAAAGTTGAATTATTTGATTTAAATAATAGAGATTCAGAGCTATTCATTACTCAGCCGAAGGGCGTATGTATCGATGATGCGCTAGCGGATAGTCATGAAAAAATAGCTCTGACTTCGCATCCTGATGCTTCATTATTAAAAGCTAAAACGCAACAATCAAGTCGTGACAGTAGTCAGCCGTTCAGCTTTTATTCCAATATACTGCGTAGTAATTGTCCGGTGACCAATCAGCCCGATTGGGGAACGCTAGCGGTAGAGATGAGTAGCGCTATCGAAGTTGATGACGCGAGGATGCTGCGCTATATCTTAAGTTTTCGTCAGCATAATGGTTTTCATGAGCAGTGTGTCGAGCAGATATTCGCTGATTTAAGTGAGTTTTATCAGCCTACAGAGCTGATGGTCAGAGCTTGGTACACGCGCCGCGGCGGTATCGATATTAACCCTTGCCGTGTCAGTGATATCTCACTATTGCCGAAGCCAAGTCGTTTGATTCGCCAGTAGCGCGTGTCATTGAATAGGCCGCAAAAAAAATAGCCTAGCTCATTTAATGAGCTAGGCTATTTTTTATATTGAAGCGTATTAACCAACGACCTTTGCCAATACTTCCTCGCGGCTTAGCATTTGCTTCTCACTATCGCGGCGATCGACATACTCATACTTATCTTCAGCCAAGTTGCGATCGGAGACTACAATGCGATGCGGAATACCAACCAGTTCAAGATCAGCAAACTTAACGCCTGGGCGCTCATTACGATCATCGAGTAGGACATTGACGCCTTTCGCTTTTAGCTCTTCATAAAGCGCAGTTGCCGTCTCCATCACCGTGTCTTCTTTGGATTTCATTGGTACGATAGCGACTTCAAATGGCGCTAAGGAGTCATCAACATCTGGCGTTTGTGGCCACATGATGCCGTTCTCGTCGTTATTTTGCTCGATAGCAGCGGCGATAATACGGCTCACGCCAATACCGTAGCAGCCCATCATTAACGTCACAGGCTTGCCATCTTCGCCAGAGACAGTAGCATTCATCGCTTGAGAGTACTTATCGCCCAACTGGAAGATATGACCGACTTCGATACCGCGCTTGATTTTTAGCGTGCCTTTACCATCAGGAGAAGGGTCGCCTTCTTGTACGTTGCGCACATCGACGATGCGGGTGATACGGGTGTCACGCACCCAGTTCATACCGATAGTGTGCTTATTAACGACATTAGCGCCGGCCACAAAGTCGGATAAAGTGGCCGCTGAGCGATCGACAAACACAGGCATATCTAGGTCAACGCCGATATAGCCTTTATGCAGCCCCGCCGCTTTTAGTTCTGCATCAGAGGCAAGTGTTAGTGGCACATTGGCTTCTTCGATTTTCTCTGCTTTGATGGTATTGAGCTGATGATCGCCGCGCAAAACTATGGCGATTAGCTGCGGCGTATCGTCTTCTTTATGACCATGGACGATCAAGGTTTTGACCGTATTCGCCAGCGGGATATCTAAATGTTCAGCAACCATCTTACAAGAGGTCATACCTTCGGTGAGCACATCTTCGCGCGCCTGCTTTGGCGGCTGGCGCTCAGCCATGTTAAAAGATAAAGATTCGGCAAGCTCAACGTTCGCCGCGTAATCAGAGGAGTCAGAGAAGGCGATATCGTCTTCGCCGCTGTCCGCCAATACATGAAACTCATGCGAGGCAAAGCCGCCGATAGAGCCGGTATCTGCTTGTACGGCACGAAAATCTAAGCCTAGACGAGTAAAGATACGCGTGTAAGCGTCGTACATATCCCGGTAAGTCTTGGCAAGCGAGGCTTGATCGACATGGAACGAGTAGGCGTCTTTCATAGTAAATTCACGCGCGCGCATCACCCCGAAGCGAGGACGAATCTCATCACGGAATTTGCCTTGAATTTGAAAGAAAGTAATCGGTAGCTGCTTATAGCTACGTAGCTCGCTTTGAGCTAAAGTAGTGATGACCTCTTCGTGCGTGGGCCCAAGTACAAAGTCGCGATCATGGCGATCTTTGAAACGTAGCAGCTCAGGACCATAGTCCTCAAACCGGCCAGTAGTTTGCCATAGCTCAGCGGGCTGAGTCATTGGCATAAGCACCTCTTGTGCGCCGATATTTTGCATCTCCTCACGGACGATACGTTCCACCTTTTGTAAGACGCGTAGTCCTAAAGGCAACCAAATATAGAGTCCAGAAGCGATTTTACGAATAAGACCGGCACGCACCATCAACTGGCTGGAGGCGATATCGGCATCACTTGGGGTCTCTTTTAGCGTGGCGAACAAGAACTGACTGGCTTTCATAAATAAAGCGTAACCTTATCTTCAATCATACAATAAATAAAAAAGACGCTAAACGTAAGGCTAAAATTTTATGCCAGCGCTAGCTTGCCTTGGTAAGAAGTCACTGAAACGAGTCGATTAACGCTCTTTATAATAGAGCTTTTATAATGCTTCAGCGTAACCTGTCTATGTTAGGTAAAGTTAGGCTCAGACGCAATGACTTTTTGTCATTTCCATCCTAGCAAGCCTTTATTATTAACACAAAGCGAATGATTAAAAGATAACTCACTTAAGGTTTGTGTTGACAATAAGTAGCGACGCCTTGAAGTTAGGTGCTTTGATAGCATTTAAGTAGCAGTATTTATTTAAGCTTATGATTTTAAGATAAATATTCTGCACTGAATTTTTTAAGCTGCACACAACAAATAACGCATAAAAAGGTAGCCGCTATGAGTACTCCTGAGCAACCCGTTTCTGATCCTAATAATAGGCTTGTCAAAGAGCGTAAGCCTAAGCCTAAGCCAAAAATTGCTAAGATGTCGTGGCTACTACTCTTTGTGGGTCTAGCGGCGTTAGCTTTTGCGATTTATATCATGCAAAACAGTGCTGAGGAAGAGCCTGTTGAGACGATTACTAGAGAAGGTGTTGTCACCCAAATTCAGCAGCTTAATCGTCTGCAAACGGTGGCTTTTAGTGTCGATACCATTATCACTAGTGAACGCGAGGGCAGCTGGGCAAAGCTGTGGCAAGATGAGCAAAAGGCGCTGTTCATTGCTAAAGGACGTGTGCAAGCAGGTATCGATCTGAGCGCCTTGACGCCTGAGATGGTACAAGTAGTGCAGCCTACTAATGAGCAGCTCGAAGCCGCGGATAACTCGACTACGCCATCATCGATCATGCCAAAGATTAATATCACTATACCACCCTCAGAGGTGTTTGCCGTATATCTTGATGATATCGAGATATACGACTGGCAAACGGGCGCGTTTGGCATGATGCAAGTTGATCCGGCGATATTGGCACAAGCGCAAAGTATGGCCAAAAAAGAAGTGCTTGAGCGTGCCTGCCGCGGTGATGTGATGACCATGGCGCTGAGCAACGCGCAAACACAATTGCAGCAGCTATTTGCGATGACAGGAGCGGTGGTCACAGTCACCACGCAAGGCGCGGGCGCTTGTCGCATGCCGGCGAGTACCGCGAGTTAACTTGGTCAAATTAACTGATTCACATTAACTGATTCACATTAACTGATTCACATTAACTGATTCAAAATCGATAAGTTCTAAGTGTTAAGCTCAATATAAAAAAGCGCTCAGTTACCGATAATTGAGCGCTTTTTTTATGGCAACTTTCAGAGATACATTTTTTGTATAAATACTGAGCTATGCTTTATTGTTTAAACTCAGCAATAGCCAGTTTGCGCACTTCTTTATGCTCAACCATAGGCACAGGGTAATCTATATCTGCAAACTCGCCGCCTTTTTTTAGTGCCTTACGCATTTTGTCCTCAGAGTGCAACGTGCTAACAGGGACGTCTTTGAGCTCTGGCAGCCAAGTCTTGATAAACTCGCCCTTAGCATCATGGCTTTTGCCTTGGCTAAAGGGGTTCATAATGCGGAAATACGGCGCAGAATCCGTACCCGTAGAAGCGCTCCATTGCCAGCCGCCATTATTAGAAGCAAAGTCACCATCGATCAGCTGCTGCATAAAGTAGCGCTCGCCCCAGCGCCAATCGATGAGCAAATCTTTGGTCAAAAACATTGCCGTCACCATGCGTAAGCGATTATGCATAAAGCCTGTAGCATTCAGACAACGCATCGCGGCATCAACTAACGGCACACCTGTTTTGCCTGCGCACCAAGCGGCAAAGTCATCTTTATCATATGACCAATTGACCTTATCATCGGCGTCTTCTTTATAAGCTTTATGCTCGATGAGTTCGGGTTTTTCGACTAACACATGACGATAAAAGTCGCGCCAAGCCAGCTCGCTTATCCAGCGATTGATGTCCTCATTATCGCTATCATTACTGTGCAGTTTTTCTTGCGCTTGCGCTGCTTGCAGGTAACATAGCCTTGGACTGATAGCGCCAATCGTTAAGTAGGCCGACAGGTGACTCGTACCTTGCAAAATAGGCTTGTCACGACTGACATCATAATCTTCGATATCCTCAGCGACAAACTCCTTTAAACGCTGTATAGCAGCGTCTTCACCTGCTGGATAATCCTCGCGTGCTTGCTTAAGCTGCGCAGGCTTATCGATGAATTTTTTCTCGTCGTACTCTAAAGGTTTTTGATAGTCATCGACTATTTTGTGCGCAAGCTTTTCTATACTGGCGCTAGTATTGGCATTGTCTGTGGCAGACTTTAGTGCCATAGATTTTATGCGAGCTTTGGTTTTATTATTAGCAGTCACTTTTGTAGCTTCATGAGCGCTAAGCGAACCTGCTTCCAACGTATCGCGCCATTTACGATAAAATGGGGTAAAGACTTTGTACATGCTATCGCCGTCATTAGTGGTGATGCTCAGCGGCGGCAATATACACTGGTCATGATGGCGGATAAACTCGATGTCATCATTAGCAAGCTGCTTTGTCAACTTTTCATCGCGATCGATTTCATTGCCTTCGTACTCGTGATTGGCCATAACGGTAGTAATTTTTTGCTCTGCACATAGCTCAGTGATAGCTTCTATAGACTTATCAAAATCGGCACATAGATAGACGTTTAATGCGATATTTAACTGATCTTCTAGCTTTTGCGCTAGTATCGGCAGAGTACGCGCGATATGATCGACTTGTACGAGCGAGTCATCATGCTCAAGCCATTGCTCAGGAGTGATAAAGTAGACGGCGGTAACAGGCGCTTCACTGGCATTAGCCTGTTCACAAATAGCGGCCAAAGCGGTATTGTCATGGATACGCAAGTCACGACGAAACCACATTAGATAATGGGGCAAATGTGCATTATTATCCGGCTTTTTTTTACTATCGTTATCTTTACTGCTGCTAGTTGCCGCTGTCTTTTTAGACATTGAAAAGTCCTTATGGTAATCATAAACAAAACTATGAATAAAAGTATGCTAGGATAAGTTTTTGGATGCAATTGATTTGGCTTTGAGTTAACAAATCACCCTCATTTCTAGAGCTGGGCGCCTCTATTAATCGCTAATTTATGAACAGCCACTTTATTAAGACAACTTCAAGTTTACTTGGCTAAGGTCAAAATATGCAGGTAAAATTTTGCGGATTCACTCAGCTTGCTGATATTGAGGCAGCTATCCAGTTAGGGGTCGATGCGGTAGGCTTAGTGTTTTATCCGCCAAGTCCGCGTGCGGTGACCATAGCGCAAGCGCAGCAATTGACTACCGGAGTACCAGCCTTTACTAGCGTCGTCGCCTTAGTGGTCAATGTGGATAAAGACGAGCTTATGGAGTTAGCCGATAAAGTCGCTTTTGATATTATCCAGTTTCATGGCGATGAGAGTCCTGAGCAATGTCAGCAACTGGCTAATAGCGTGCATAAACGTTGGATAAAGGCGCTACGTATCAATAGCGAACAAGACACGCTAGCGAGCGTCCAAGCTAAAATTAACGATTTTGCTAGCGCTGGTGCAAGTAGTATTTTACTTGATGCTTATAATCCGCAGAAATATGGCGGTACGGGCGATCAGTTTGATTGGGCTTTGATCCCAACAGACAGTGCGCTGCCTATTATATTGGCAGGCGGGCTTGATGCTGATAATGTCGCCGCAACTTTAGATCTACCTATCCATGCGCTCTACGCGCTCGATGTGAGCGGCGGTATTGAGTCCGCGAAAGGTAAAAAAGATGAAGACAAAATGCGCGGCTTTATGAAAGCGGTCAAACGAGATCGATGGCAATGATCGGTGAAGAGATTGACTATGGCCGAGATTAAGGCAAAGAGTTTTATTGATTTATTTATAAGCCCTAATCGTTTGGCCTTTAATTTATAAGCATTTTTAACCTATATGTTATCTACAGGATATTTTGATGAGTACTACAACCGAAAATAATTCAGCACAAACGATCAATACTTTTACCAATCCAAAAGACGTCGCCGATTTCAATCAATACCCTGATCCTCGTGGTCATTTTGGCGTGCATGGCGGCCGCTTTGTGTCTGAGACTTTGATGGCAGCGCTAGAAGAGCTTGAGACGCTATACACCAAAGTCAAAGCTGATCCGGCCTTTTGGGAGGAGTATCATAACGATTTGGTCAATTACGTCGGTCGCCCAACGCCGCTGTATCATGCCAAGCGTTTAAGCGATGAAATCGGCGGCGCGCAAATTTACTTTAAGCGTGAAGATCTCAATCATACCGGCGCGCATAAGGTCAATAATACTATCGGGCAGGCGCTACTCGCCAAAATGTGCGGCAAAAAACGCATTATCGCGGAGACAGGAGCGGGTCAGCACGGCGTGGCAACCGCGACTATCGCCGCACGTTTGGGCTTAGAGTGCATCGTCTATATGGGCGCAGACGACGTCGAACGACAAAAGATGAACGTCTACCGTATGCGTCTCTTAGGCACGACTGTCGTGCCAGTGACTTCAGGGTCGCGCACCTTAAAAGATGCAATGAACGAAGCCATGCGCGATTGGGTCACCAATGTCGATACGACTTATTATATTATCGGTACGGTAGCAGGCCCGCATCCTTATCCGCTACTGGTGCGTGATTTTCAAGCGATCATCGGTAAAGAGACGCGTGTACAGCACTTGCAACAAACGGGTAAGTTACCTGACGCACTAGTCGCTTGTGTTGGCGGCGGCTCGAATGCTATTGGTCTGTTTTTTGACTTCTTAAACGATACCGATGTGAAGATGTATGGTGTCGAAGCTACAGGCGATGGTATCGAAAGTGGTCGTCATTCAGCGCCACTTGCGGCGGGCCGTATCGGCGTGTTGCATGGTAATCGTACGTATCTAATGGCAGATGATGAAGGCCAAATTCAAGAGACGCATTCGATCTCGGCAGGTCTTGATTATCCAGGTGTTGGTCCTGAGCATAGTTTCCTAAAAGACATGAACCGGGTTGAATATGTTGGCTGTACCGACAAAGAGGCGTTAGAGGGCTTCCATGAAGTGACGCGTAAAGAAGGTATTATTCCAGCTTTAGAAACGTCTCATGCTTGTGCTTATGCATTAAAACTGGCCAAAACCATGTCACCTGAGCAGACTATCGTGGTGAATATGTCAGGTCGCGGCGATAAAGATTTGCATTCAGTGATGAAGGCGGAAGGGATTGAGCTGTAGCATTCAATAATATGATTAACAGAGGCTAATAATAGCCTCTTGTTTTTATTAAATAATAACTAGAGAAAATTATGACCCGAATTGAAAGCACCTTTGAAACTTTAAAATCACAGAACAAAAAAGCGCTGATTCCGTACGTGATGGCAGGCGATCCCAATCCGAGTAACTTTGTTGGCTTGCTACATGATCTTGTCAAACACGGCGCCGATATGATCGAAGTCGGTTTACCGTTTTCAGATCCTATGGCCGATGGCCCAACCGTAGCTTTAGCAGGCGAGCGCGCGTTAGCGGCAGGTACCAGCACTCGTGATGCGCTAAATATGGTAAGCGAGTTTCGTAAGCAAGATACACAGACGCCTATTATCCTGATGGGCTATCTTAACCCTGTGGAAATCATTGGCTATGATAACTTTGTGCAGCTGTGTGAACAGGCAGGGGTTGATGGTCTCTTGATGGTGGACCTGCCGCCAGCCGAGGCGGGCAGCTTTACTCAGCATCTATCCGAGCATTCGATGAATGAGATTTTCTTATTATCGCCGACGACTTTACCTGAGCGCCGTGAGCAAGTCTTGACCCATTGTGGCGGTTATATTTATTACGTGTCACTCAAAGGCGTCACTGGATCTGCTACGCTCGATACTGATGATGTCGCGCAGCAAGTACAAGCGATTAAGGCAGAGACGGATTTGCCAGTTTGTGTTGGTTTTGGTATTCGTGATGGTGCGTCTGCCAAAGCCATTGGCGAGCACGCCGATGGGGTCATTGTGGGGAGTGCCTTAGTGCAGAACTTTGCTGATATCGATGCCAATGATAGCAAGGCGGTAGCGGAAGCACAGCAGCGTATTATGACTAAAATGAATGAGCTAAGAGACGCTTTAGATAGTTTGTAATATTATCGTCAGTGCGGGTTTTATATACTATTACTCCAGTAAACTATCGAGAATAGCCGTTAATAGCAATATGTTGAATGGCTTTGCTAATTTTAGTTTACGTGTGTAAACTAAGACTATATCTGCAATGATGCATGAGCAATCATTCATAATACTATAAACGGTTATGCGCAAATGTGTCGGATAACCTTTTGATAATGGCGAATAATATGACTGAAACTATAGAAAAGACTGAGATGTCAGAGGACAGTACCAAAATCAGTACCAAAACCAGTACCAATACGGCAGGCCAATCGTGGTTTAATCGTCCCGTACCGGGCGTTAAGCAGCAGCTCACGCCGCAACTGACTGCAGTTGAGACTGAGCCTTCAACTAAGTGCCCGAACTGCCTGTCGATGATCACCAATACGGCGCTTATCTTTAACTGTTATGTTTGTCCTCACTGCGATCATCATCTGGCGATGACTGCTCGTGAGCGCTTGCAATGGTTTTTGGAGCAAGTCGATGGCGAGATTGGGCAGGAGTTTGTCGCAAAAGACCCGTTAGGCTTCGTCGATAGCAAACCTTATCCTGAGCGTATGACGCAAGCCCAGACTAAGACGGGCGAGAGCGAAGCGCTGATTGTGCTATATGGCAAGCTACGCAATCTTGAAGTCGTGGCCTGTGCTTTTGACTTTCAATTTATGGGCGGCTCGATGGGCTCAGTGGTTGGCGATCGATTTGTACAAGCGGCGGAGAAGTCCTTAGCAGAGCGTAAACCGTTAGTTTGTTTTGCTGCTTCTGGTGGTGCGCGTATGCAAGAAGGGTTACTGTCCTTGATGCAGATGGCGCGTACCGCAGCTGCGGTTGAGCGTCTGCGTTTGGCAGGTATCCCTTATATCGTGGTGTTGACCAATCCCGTTTACGGCGGCGTGACGGCATCGCTTGCCATGCTTGGTGATATCCATTTAGCCGAACCAAAAGCGATGATAGGCTTTGCCGGCAAGCGCGTCATTGAGCAAACCGTACGCGAGACCTTAGAAGAGCCTTTCCAGCGTGCTGAGTTTTTATTAGAGCACGGCGTTGTCGATGAAGTGGTGCATCGTCATCAAATGATAGATACCATTTATCGCCTGCTTGCTAAGCTTTGTCATCAGCCAAACGTGGATGCTTAGCTCTGCGTTTAAGCTGTTTTTAAAGTACACTTAGCACACTTTTAATAGCATTTATCGTGAAGAGCGGTAAGTGCTATTTTTTGGTTTTGACTTGTCATTTTGAATTGGGGTTTTGATTGAATTTGCTATACACTTTGAGGCAAATATAATGACGATTTATAGCTTTTTTTACGCCCATTTTTGATATAGGTTATTTATGGACTCTTCTTCTTTGACTTCGCAGGCGTATAAGCCGACTAAAGACTCTAGCCTGACGGAATGGCTAGATTATATGCAGCAAATCCACGTCTCAGCGATAGATATGGGGCTCTCCAGAGTGCTGCCGGTCGCTGAGCGTTTAGGAGTCGTCCAGTCGGCCAAAGAAAATACCTACGTTTTTACGGTGGCAGGCACCAATGGTAAGGGCTCCACGACTGCGATGATCAGTGAGCTGTGTCAAGCTGCGGGTTATAAAACCGCGCTGTATCAGTCGCCGCACTTAATTGAGTTCAATGAGCGCGTACGTATTAATGGCCAGATGGTTAGTGATAAGACTTTGATAGCGGCTTTTGAGCAAGTTGAGGCTGCAAGGCTGCAATGCGGATTAACCTTGTCTTTTTTTGAGATGACGACTCTAGCTGCGCTTTTGATATTTGCGACCGCAGACTGCGAGGTTTGGGTGCTAGAAGTTGGCTTAGGCGGGCGCTTAGATGTGGTCAATATCATCGATCCTGATCTGGCAGTGATTACCAATATCGGTATCGATCACGTGGATTGGCTCGGAGACAACCTTGAAGATATCGGCCGTGAAAAGGCGGGTATTTTACGTGAAGGTATTCCCCTAATTTACGGCGCTACTGAAATGCCCGCCAGCGTTGCAGAACTTGTTGAGCAGCATAATGTCACTTGCTATCAAGTGGGACAGGATTTTTATTACCGTGAAGTTAAGAGTAGTAGCGAAGATAAGATAAATACTAAGCTTAATAATGAGCTTAATAACGAGCTTAATCCTAATGCTAAGCCTACTTGGCAATATAGTAACGCGGCAGTGACACTGAAACTACCGCGGCCAAAACTGTCACTGACCAATACTGCTAATGCGGTATCAGCTGTGCTAGCCAGTTCGCTCGATATCGGCATTGACGCTATCAAGCAAGCCTTGGGTAGCGTTCAGCTAGCAGGGCGTTTTGATTATCGGCAGCTGGCTGATCGCCATTGGCTATTCGATGTCGCCCATAACGAGCATGGCGTTGATTTTATGCTCGCGCAGTTAGTAGCGCTTTGGCAGCAGCACAAGCAACTGGCCGGTAATAAAACTGCGACGATTAAGGTAGTGTTTTCTATGCTCGCAGATAAGGATATCGAGCTGGTTGTTCAGCGTTTAACGCAAGCTGATTTGCCGATGTCTGAGTGGTTTATCGCTGAGATAGATTATCCAAGAGCAGCGAGCGTTGAGCAATTAGTAGCCGCGATGAGCGCTTATATTCCTCAAGAGCGCATCCATACTTTTGAGAGTTTACAGCAGGCGGCGCAAGCGGCTATTTTGGCGAGTCAACCACACGATCTCCTGCTAGTTTGCGGCTCTTTTCATACCATTGGCGAGACGCTTTTAGCTTTGACCCTAGAGCCAACATAACGCTAGGACAGAGCTGCTCATCAAACTAACATGGTCAAGCTAAAAACCTTAAGCTCAGCCGATAAGTAGTTTGATTTAGCTTTTGTTAGGTAACGCAGTTTGCATCGTCTGTTGAAGTATCCTGTTAGCAGACAATATGAAAAAATTGTTTTATAATCAAAGCGCTTTATTATGATAATAAAAGGCTTTATAAATGAATGAGTGCTATTTTTTCGTAAAAATAGTACTCATTTATCAGATAAGTTTGCAGTATAAGCAGTGCGTATAAAGCTTTGAGGGTATAAAGTGATCATTGTTACCAACTGAGGAAATGAAACGGATGAATT
Source organism: Psychrobacter sp. Ps3 (assembly GCF_022129275.1). Classification (NCBI taxonomy): domain Bacteria; kingdom Pseudomonadati; phylum Pseudomonadota; class Gammaproteobacteria; order Moraxellales; family Moraxellaceae; genus Psychrobacter; species Psychrobacter sp. Ps3. The sequence goes on along the minus strand of NZ_JADQAL010000008.1, from coordinate 79,985 downwards.
TTTCTAGACAAGCCTTATTGGGCATCGGCATGATTATTGGCGGTAGCGTGATGCTATATGCCATGGTGCAACAGATTGGAACCAATGATAATACCGTTGCGGCCCCAGCTATCGTTGAGACTAGCGCTGAAGAGCAACAGGCCGTGACCCCGTTGACCACAGATATCGAAACTGAAAAAAAGCTATTGGCTCAAAAACAAAAAGAGCGTGCCCTACGAGTAGCGGAACAAGAAAAGCGTGCCGAGCAGTTTTTGGCTGAGCAAGAGTCTGCAGAGGCCAAAGCACTCGCTAAAGCACGCGCAGAAAACCAACGCTATATCGATAATGCCATGCCCAAAGCTGCTGAAGAAGAAGCGATACAAGAAACGCCCACCACATCAGACACCCCTGCAGTACAGACGCAGCAAGATACCGTGACACCTACTAGTACGAGCGCAAACGCTGTAAGTAACGACAGTCGCATTGAAGAAGAAAAGCGCCGCGCCGCTGAAGCAAAAAGAGCAGCTGAGCAAGAGCAGCAGCGCGCTGCTCAACAAAAGGCAGAAGCTGAGGCCCGAGAAAAAGCGGCAGCCAAAGAACAAGCTGAACGCAAAGCTGCCGAGCAAAGAGCGGCAGAACAAAAGGCCGCTGAACAAAGAGCCGCTGAACAAAGAGCCGCTGAAAAAAAGGCAGCTGAGCAAAAAGCGCAAGCGGCTAAATCCGAGCCACCAAGCTCGCCGAGCGAATACAAAGTCAAGTCCGGTGATGGCTTAATCAAGCTAGCACGTCGGTACAATGTGCCCGTTGAAGCCTTAGCCCAAGCCAATAACACCTCACCATCTGCTACCTTACAATTAGGGCAGACGATTACCATTCCTTCGCGTAAACAGATTCAGCGCTTAGAGCGTGAGGCGGCAGAAGCAGAGCGTAAGCGCGAACAAGAAAAAGCGCAAGCACAAGCAAAGCGTGATGCGCAGCAGCGCTTGGTAGAGGCTCGTAGAGAAGCGAAACAAACCGATGCTAAGGGAAACTTTGGCGTACAAGTCTCGTTAGCTAGCGATCAAGCCGGTGCCGATAGAGTCGCCAAAAAATTCAAAGATGCAGGCTATCAAGTGACAACGAGTAAGACCAGTCGCGGTGTCCGCGTCGTCGTTGGTCCTGAGCGCGGTAAAGTGGCCGCATTAGCGCTAAAAGATAAGATTAACAACGACCCCAAAGTGGATACTAGCGGTGCTTGGGTCAAATATTGGTAAACACTTACTTTCTTATGAGTATCTATCTTTAGCTCGAAACCATCTATAGCGCAAAACTTTAGCTTAAAACACGACATATATTGTCGTGTTTTTTATTTTATCATTTAACGCCGTAAAACCACGTCCTTCTAGGGCGCGGATATTAGGCGTCAGTCATTGTCGCCCAGTATGGCGAACCTCTTGTTACTCAACTGCATTGAGATCATAATTATCCCATGAAAACGCTCAAACTACGCATCAAAGACAAACACGCCACTCAGCTCAATATATTGGCTGGGTCAGTTAATTTTGTCTGGAATTACGTCAATGAGCTAAGTTTTAAACATTTACAGCGCACGGGCAAATTCTTTTCAGCTTATGATTTGGCCGCTTATACCAAAGGTAGTGGCGAGTATTTAAACTTGCATAGCCAAACCTTGCAAGCGATTAGTGAGGTTCACGCTAAATCCCGTAAACAGTTTAAAAAAGCCAAACTCAACTGGCGCACCAACAACCCAAAGGCCAAGAGAAGAAGTTTGGGCTGGATTCCGTTTAAAAAGACCGCCATTAAGCACCTATCAACCCGTCAGTCTGGCAAGAAAAGCCTTAAATCTACTATTCAGCTAAGCCTTGCTAAGGGTGAAAAGCTGATTATTGATCTATGGGACAGCTATAACCTAGCCCTGTACAGCATCAATACTCTGGAGCTAGTGCAAGACAATCGCGGCTACTGGTATGCCTGTATCACCGTTAAAGAATTTCCAAAAACCAACTGCGGTGATGGCCAAGTCGGTATTGATTTAGGCTGTAAGGATTCAGCAGTCAGTAGCGATGGTGATCAGCTACAAACCAAAGTCACCCATCAATATGCTGAAAAACTGGCCACCGCCCAACGTGCTAAAAACAAAAAACGGGTCCGTGCCATTCACGCCAAGATTAAAAATACCCGCCAGGATTTAATTCATAAATTCACATCAAAGCTTGTCAAAGCCAACAGCCTAATCGTTGTTGGTCAAATCAAATCAACATCATTCACTTCATCCAAACTGGCCAAATCCGTCTATGACGCGGGTTGGTTTGAGATTAAGCGACAACTGGATTACAAATGCGCGAACGCAGGTTGCCACTGTATCGAAGTCAATGAAGCGTACAGCACCCAAACCTGCTCGTGTTGCGGCTCCCGCCAAGACAGTCCGAAAGGTAGAGAAGGTCTTGGTATAAGAGAGTGGTTTTGTCGTTCTTGTAAAACGACCCATCAACGTGATGTTAATGGAGCAAAAAACATTCTCGCGGTCGGGCTTGACCGTCTTTAGTAGGAATCCCCGTTCCTTTAGGTCGGGGAGGAAGTCAAAGATTGCTGATTGAGTTAAGCTTGTATACGATAGCGGCTGCTTTTCTATTTCCTACTGTATGACTTATCAGCCTACAAAGGCTGGGCGGTCGCCTCAAATTTATAAGGTAAACCTATGTCACTTGGCATTGTATTTCTGCTCGCAGCTATCGGCTTTTTGACTCTGATAGTGGTGATAAAGCATCAGTCAAATTCAAAAAGAGAAGAGCCGGCTCCTGCACCGGTAGGTGGTGACGATTTGGCGATTTGGCCTTTTGCGCCGATGCCTATTATGACCGATACCGAAGTCATCTTTTTTAATAAGCTCAAAAATGCCCTCCCTGAATATCATATCTTCGTCCAAGTTCAGTTGTCCCGCATTATCGAAGCCAACTCTGAGGAGGCCAGCGAGCGCAGCTTTTGGTTTAATCGCATCTGCCGGCAAAGCGTCGATTATGTGATTACCGATATCGACGCACAAACCACTTTAGTCGCCATCGAACTGGATGACTGGACTCACAGCAGTAAATCGCGGCAAAAGGCTGACGATAAAAAAGACAAAGCACTAGCCAGTGCCGGTATCGCTATCGTCCGCTTTCATGCTGAGCGTATGCCGAGCGCCGATATGCTCAGATACGAGATTATGCAGGTCATTGAGAACTATTGAAACAAGGCTCCACCTTAGAGTTTATTCTCACTACTAGCGCTCACATAAGGGTAAATCACCAGTGGGCGCTCTTTTAAGAAATATAGCCCCGCTTTAGGTGGCTGTCCCGTTGACCCTAGTGGCAGACTAGATAACGACTGATGCTCGTCATAAAAGTCGCGCTTGGTGAACCACTCGATATAGTGGGCTTGGCGTAGCGAGCTTTTATCGAGATGAGCAAGAGTAGTTTCATCGTTTATATCGCACCATTCATGCATAGGAAATGTCGGCTCTAGCCAGTCAAGATAAGTAAAATCAGTATAATGAACAGGCAAAAAGAAGCGACCTTTGATCACTCCATAACGTTTATCAATCTTGACGCGCCCATGATCCTCAGTATCTACCCAAACGCTGCGAAACTGCTTATTTTGCATATAAGTCATTTTGCGCTGAAGGTTATCGTTTGAATTGATGCCAACCCAGTCTTGCGGTGCGAATGGCTGCGAGCCCATAAAGAACTTAATCGCTAACTCCCAATGCTCCGTCTGCTGCTGCACATGATTATAAAGAATTAAATCAAGCTCACCTACCGTTTGCTTATCATTATACAATTGAATATTACTGGCTAAGGTCTCAAACGCGTGCAGCCCACGTGCAAACCCATCTTGTAACCAAAACGATAGCAAGCCTTCAAAGTGAAAGCCTAAGCGATTCGGACTAGGCCGCGATAATAGATAACGCGTCAAATCTTGATAAGCGTTAGTGTTATCAAGCTGCTCTAAGCGCTGCTGGTACGCTTGAAACTGCGCTAGCCAAAACTCACTATTATGAACCGCGATGGGATGAGTAATTTGATCTGGCGAGAAGTCGATCCAGTGAGTTAAGATGTTAGGGCAAGCAAGTACATACGCCAAATCACGCACATAAGGGCGACGATAAGCTTCCCATGATGGACGACCGCTAGACATAGTGTTATTCGGTGAGAGTTGAGCAATAGGCTCGGACATAGCATAAACTTGAATAGTTGATGACCTATTTAAGCTAACCGCTTGACGATTAAAAGTCTATAGGCAGTTGGCCTATAATTGGTTGTAATGATACAAGATCTACATTATCTATAATTCCATAAACAGTATCCTGTTAAAACAGTCCAATAAGTGACGGCCTAATAAATCACGGTCTAATAAATCATAGGAATAAAATATGAAATACCTGCTACAGATGGATTTCCCTTATACGGGTCCTTTTGGTGATGAGTTCTATGAGCAGATGAAAGAGCTTGCAGAGGACATTGCTACGGAAAAAGGCTTAGTCTATAAGTTATGGACAGAGAATAAAGACACGCAGGAGGCGGGCGGTATTTATGTCTTTGACCATTTAGATGATGCTAATAGATATCAAACCAAGCACACTGAACGCTTAGAGTCATTTGGCTTCAGCGGTATTCGCGCGAAGACTTTTATAATTAATGAGGAATTAAGCGCTATTACTAAGGCGTCCGTTTAATAGCTGCATAAAAAAAAGCCAACCATTGCAAGCAATGATTGGCTTTTCTGTTTAACTACTATGTTTGGTCGGAACGGCAGGATTTGAACCTGCGACCACTACACCCCCAGTGTAGTGCGCTACCAGACTGCGCTACGCCCCGAATGACTGCTATTCTACCCAAATTTCTTTAGATTGCAAGAGCTAATTGTTACGGCCCTTTATCACCTTTTAATTGCACTTATAACAGCCATTGCCCTCTTACTGACGCTCTAGCCAAGCAGCTCTTTTAAGATTTGATTGACTTGCTGAGGGTTAGCACTACCGCGGCTGGCTTTCATTACTTGCCCGACCAGACCGTTAAAGGCTTTCTCTTTACCGCCTTTATACTCATCGACCATGGTTTGATTGTTGGCGATGACCTCTTCGACCATAGCTTTAATCGCGCCGGTGTCAGTTTCTTGCTTGAGACCTTTATCTTTGATGATAATATCTGCGGCATCATCGCCGTCGCCACCTTCACGTGCGTATAAAGCGCTAAAGACCTTCTTGGCCAATTTACCTGATAAAGTATCATCAAACAGTCTGGCAAGCAGTCCTGCTAGCTGTTTAGCGCTGATAGGAGAGTCGGTGATGTCCGTGTCATCCTTATTGAGCGCGCCGAGCAGATCGCCCATGACCCAGTTTGCGGCAGTCTTAGCATTGTCTTGCCCAACCTCAGCAACGACGTCTTCGAAGTAGTCGGCAATCTCACGGCTACCAGTTAGGATACGCGCATCGTATTCTGATAGCTCAAGCTCATTCTCGAAACGATCACGGCGACGAGCAGGCAGCTCAGGCATCGCCGCTTTTATTGCATCAATGGTGGCTTGCTCGATACGTACAGGTAGCAAGTCAGGATCAGGGAAGTAGCGATAGTCATTGGCGTCTTCTTTGGTACGCATGACGCGGGTTTCATCTTTTTCAAGATCATAGAGCATCGTCGCTTGCACGACTTTACCACCGTCCTCGATAATATCGATTTGACGTTCGATCTCGCGAGCGATAGCGCGTTCGATTGAACGAAATGAGTTTAGATTTTTTAGCTCAGTACGAGTGCCAAGCTCACCGCCTGGCTGACGCACAGAGACGTTACAATCGCAGCGGAACGAGCCTTCTGCCATGACCGCATCCGAGATACCAAGCCAAGTCACGAGTTGATGGATGGCTTTGATATAAGCCAAAGCTTCGGCCGCTGAGCGCATATCTGGCTCAGAGACGATCTCGATGAGCGGCGTGCCAGCACGGTTCAGATCGACACCCGTCATCCCATCGACTGCATCGTGGACAGACTTGCCAGCATCCTCTTCTAAATGCGCGCGAGTGATACCCATACGTTTATGATATTCATTCTTTTCGCCTTCATTAACCACGACATCGATATAGCCTTTGCCGACGATAGGGTTTGCCATTTGCGTGATTTGATAGCCTTTAGGCAAGTCAGGATAGAAGTAGTTTTTACGATCAAAGGTATTAAATAGTCCTAATTCGGCATCGACGCCGATACCGAACTTTAAGGCGCGGTCGACAACACCTGTATTTAAGACAGGTAATACACCAGGGAGACCTAGATCAACGATACTCGCCTGAGTGTTTGGCTCATTACCAAAGTCGGTAGGGGCGCTTGAGAATATTTTACTGTCGGTATTGAGTTGACAGTGAATCTCAATACCGATGACGACTTCATAGCCGTCGACGAGCAGCTCTTTACGAGTTGCAAATTCTGTCATTTCCATCATAAAATCCTATCGAAAAATTAAATAAAACAGGGGTATGCTAAAAGTCTTCTAGGCTTATAGTCGCGAGCGACGATAATAGTATTTGTACCCATTTATCGTCGTTCATTAGCCCGCTAATACCGAATGTGTTGTGCTATTGGCTCAGCCTTCAGACTTTAATAGCTGTTCATCAGTTGGGTATAAGTATCTGAGAAAACCTCACTATCGCCGCCGCTTTGATAATAAGCGGGGATAATGTAGCTGACCAAGATCTTAAAATCGCCTTGCAAATACAGATCACTTACCAAAGGCTCAGCCTGCTTTGCATTCCTTTCTTCAAAACCGTAAGGAGCAATCGTCTCTTCAAACTTGCTATAGAAAGTCTTGAAAAAGCTTGGACTATCTTCAAAGTTTTTATCAAAAAACGCCTCTAACTCTTTTAGCTTAGCCTGCAAGCCAGCTGCTTGGTCATTATCTAAGCCGTAATCTTGTTTCAACATATCGATAACAGTCATCTTATATCCTTATTAGAGTCCAGTTTTACTCAGCAAAACCAATCAGCGAAACCAAGTAGTCTTATACTGTAAGTGATTTGACCCTCAACAGATAACTTATACGTTTTGCTTCGCGATAAGCGAGTTTTGCAAGTGATGATCGGTATGTTGCTGAAACAGATGCGCGGTGCTCAGCAGTTTACTCTCTTGCCAATACTGACCAATGAGCTGTAGACCGACAGGTAAGCCATCAGAGGTTAGACCTACTGGTTGGCTAAGTGCTGGCAAGCCTGCCAAATTGACCCCGATAGTATAAACGTCGCCTAGATACATAGCGGCTGGATCTAAGTTGTCACTGAGTTTATAAGCAGTAGTTGGCGCAGTAGGACTGGCGATGACATCGCAATGAGTAAAGGCCTTGTCGAAGTCCTCAACAATCATACGGCGTACTTTTTGTGCTTTGGTATAATAAGCATCAAAGTAGCCTGCAGATAGCGCATAGGTGCCGGTCAAGATACGGCGCTGCACCTCAGGACCAAAACCTTCAGAACGCGAGCGCGTGTAAAGATCAGTCAAATCTTTTGGCTCTTCGCAGCGATAGCCAAAGCGCACGCCATCGAAGCGTGACAAGTTAGAGGAAGCCTCAGCAGGGGCCAACATATAATAAGTCGCGAGCGTGATGTCAGGGTTAGTAATGTTAACCTCTACAATCGTCGCGCCAAGCGCCTCGTATTGTTTTAGAGCCGCGCGCACGGTTTGTTCGACCTCTTGATTCAAACCTTCGGTGAAGTATTCTTTTGCGACACCGATACGCAGACCATCAAGAGGCTTGTCACCCGCTGCAGCTTCAGCGTCTTTGATATCTTGTACATAGTCTGGAATGTCATGTTTGACGGAGGTAGCATCGCGCTCATCATGGCTGACCATAGGCTGCAAAAGATAAGCGCAGTCTTGCGCGCTACGACCCATAGTGCCTGCTTGATCGAGACTTGACGCATAAGCAATCATGCCAAAACGCGAGACGCGGCCATAAGTGGGCTTAATACCAGTCAAACCACAAAACGATGCCGGCTGACGAATAGAGCCGCCGGTATCGCTAGCGGTTGCCATAGGTACAAAGCCTGCCGCTACTGCTGCCGCGCTACCACCAGATGAGCCACCAGGAACGCGCTCTAGGTTCCAAGGGTTTTGCACCTTGCCATAATATGAGCTGCTATTGTCTGAGCCCATCGCAAACTCATCCATATTGAGTTTACCTAGATTAATCATCCCAGCCTCGCGGATGTTACTGACGATAGTCGCGTCATAAGGCGAAATAAAGTTATGCAGCATCTTCGAGCCACAAGTGGTCAATACCCCTTGAGTACAAAAGATATCTTTGTGCGCCATTGGCACGCCTAGCAGTGGGCGTTTGTCGCCTTGAGCACGCATAGCATCAGCGGCGCTAGCTTGCGCACGAGCGCTATCAAAGGTTGTAGTAATAAAGCTATTAACCTGGTTATCTAAGTTTTCTATACGCTTGATATAATGTTCGGTCAGCTCAAGACTGCTGAATTGCTTGTCCTGCAAGCCTGTAATCAGCTGCTCGGTAGATAAGAGATGCATCTCAGACATAAGGTGTCGTCCGTTATAGTTATAAGGCTAAGAGTTATAAAGCTAGTAGTTATAAAGCTAGTGAAAAAAGCCAGTTGAGAAATAAAAGTAAAAGGTCCTAATAAGCTCGTATCTATAGGCTATTCAATCACTTGCGGTACGAGATAGAGACCGTCTTCGACTGCAGGCGCCATAGACTGGTTACGCTCGCGGTCGATATCATGTTTGGCGACGTCGCTGCGTAGTTCTTGGCAGACTTCATGAATATTAGATAAAGCCTTAATACCTGTAGTATCAACGCCGCCTAGAGTTTTCATCAGGCCTAATACTTTACTGATATCTTCAGCGTAGCTACCAGCGGTGTCTGTATCCACTCCTAAACGTGCTAAGGTGGCGATTTCTAAAATCTCTTCACGGCTTACATGGTCGTGCTCAATAGAGGTTTTGTCGGGTGCTTGCTGTGACATAATTTCTCCAACGAAAGATAAATAATAAAAGTGCTGTGGCCCCTTGATAAGTCTCATTAATAAGAGACGCTTATCTGTATTCAAAAGCTTAAAATTCAAAATCTCAAAGGGCGAGCTGATACGCGATAGTCATATGAGTGTTATTATAAAGCATCTAAGCTAAGTTTACAGAGTAGAGGTGCACATTAGCCACCAATTGACCACAATGTATTGACGATGTTGTCCTAAATTTGCTCTTTATTTCTATTATTCTTGCCGTTACTTCTACCGGCATTTCACTACTTCTTAAAGAGAGGCTGTCTCAGCTATAAATCTGTTTTGATGAGTACAGCGTCGTAATAAAAACTAGCATAGACGGATGATACCTTGTATCTTAGTTGCACTAATTAAAAACGGCATCAATTATGAACGGCATCGCTTTAGTTTTTGTAACAAATTCTAGCATTTAAGATGTTATTTATTACTTCACTCCTGTAAATAGCCATGTTTTTTTCATCCTAAATCGGTATAATTTAGCCCACTTTCATCTTTGTAGTTTAGGGCCCTCTTGTTGCATAGGTAAGCTTTCGTTACCATAGGCGGTAAATACCGACTTTAGACTGCCAATAAGTACGCCTTAGCCGTTTCATTCGCCTCATTTGCCTTCATTTGTAAGACGCTGGATATAATAGTCATGAACCTGTTTGGATTTTTATCAAGTAATATCGCCATTGATCTTGGCACTGCCAACACCTTAATTTTTATCCCTAATAAAGGGGTAGTGCTCGATGAGCCAACAGTCGTTGCTTTGCGCAGCAATCGCACTCAAAATCCGACGGTTGCGGCGGTAGGTATCGATGCCAAGCAAATGCTAGGTCGAACGCCGGCGAACATTACCGCTATTAGGCCTTTAAAAGATGGCGTCATCGCTGATTTTGAAGTGACGCAAAAGATGCTCAAACACTTCATTACTAAGGTAAAAGCCAAACGCTTTTTGGCTCAGCCTAACGTGGTGGTTTGTGTACCTTGTAAGTCAACGCTAGTAGAGCGCAAAGCCATTCGTGAAGCGGTATCTTCAGCAGGTGCAAGCAAAGTCTTGTTGCTAGAGGAGCCAATGGCAGCGGCTATTGGTGCTGGCATGCCTGTCCATGAAGCAAGTGGCTCTATGGTGGTCGATATTGGCGGCGGTACTACTGAGATTGCAGTTATCGCGCTATCGGGCTGTGTTTATGCTGAGTCTATCCGTATTGGCGGTGATATCTTTGATGAAGCGATCATCACGCATGTGCGCCGTACTCACGGCTGCGTGATCGGTGAAACCACTGCCGAGCGCATCAAGACTGAAGTCGGTTCAGCGCTCAATGAAGAAGAGCAGCTAGAAGTAGAGGTTCGTGGCCGTAGTATGGCTGAAGGGGTGCCTAAAACCTTTACGATCAATTCGCAAGAGATTCAAAAAGCGTTAAGTGATCCGCTAAGTGGTATCGTCAGTGCGGTCAAAGCCGCGCTTGAGCAGACCCCGCCTGAGCTGTCTTCGGACATCGCTGAGCGCGGTATCGTCTTGACCGGCGGCGGTGCTTTGCTACGCGATTTGGATAAGCTTGTCTCAAGAGAGACCGGCCTACCGGTGACAGTCGCTGAAGATCCATTAACTTGTGTTAGTCGCGGCGGCGGTATGGCGCTTGATTTTATTAATAACAAAAGCTTGAATATGATCTTCGTTTAACCGCTTAAACGTCTAAGTCAATGGGCAGCTTAGTAAATGAGCAACCCTCATTAAATTTATCGATAAAGGCGGTCATAAGGCGGCCTTTATTGCTATCAGTTATAGATATTTAATCACCGCTTAGCCCTTATACTCTTTAAAGAAGCTAGATCTTATATGACTCCCAGTATTTTTGCTCGTCAGCCTTTGTCATTACGCGTCACTGCTATCGCTCTGATAGTGGCGTTGGTTTTGATGTGGTTTGATAGTAAGAATCCAGAATGGTTCAAGCCGATACGCGATACTAGCCACGCCTCTATGCAGCCGATTTATCAATCAGCGCTGCTCCCAAGCTACGCCAAACATTGGGCGAGTGGAAGGCTACAGTCCAAAGAGTCGCTGCGCCGTGAGAATGTGCAACTCAAGTCGCAGTTGCTACACGCGCAGGCCAAGCTTCAGCAGCAAGATTATATCTTGGCACAAAACGCACGCTTGCAAGGTATTTTATCGACCACAAGACCTGAGCAGTTTGATCTCAATCTGGCGCAAGTTATTGGTACCGATACCAACCTGCTCAAGCAAATCGTGGTGATTAACAAAGGCGAGCGCGATGGCGTCCAAGTGGCACAAACCGTCATCGATGAGCATGGCATATTAGGGCAAGTCATTAACGTCTATCCCAATACCAGCCGTGTATTACTCATTAGTGATGAGCAGCAATCTGTGGCAGTAACAGTCAAGCGCACCGGTCAGCGCGCGATAGTGACAGGCGTCGGTCTGCCGACCTCTTTGAGTCTAAATTATGTGTTTAAGACCTCAGATGTGCGCGTTGGTGATGTGCTGATATCCTCAGGCCTTGGCGGCCGTATTCCAGCAGGCTACCGCGTCGGTACGATTGCACATATCGAAGATACACAAGCGGATAACTTTAAGAGCATTAAGGTGACGCCCGCGGCCAATTTTGTGGATAACGCCTACGTCTTAGTGCTACAGGATAAAGAGCGCACGATGAGTTAGCGAATTAGAGAAGTAGCTCGTCATTAACTAAGCCGCTAAGAGCGTTATCAGTATCACTTCTAATCGTAACTTAAACAGCAGGCTTTAAGGTTTTTTATCTATGTTTAGCAAACCTATCAGCAATCCTCGCTAAGCTTTCGTACAGGTAGCAGTTATGGCGTATCCGGACTCTGAACATCCTACTGGGCTATTGATAAGCGCTATGGTGCTAAGCTTTATTGTTGCTTCATCGCTTAGCGTCTATCCTTTAGGTCAGTATTTAGCTGCGCTACGACCTTTATTTATGGTGATGGTGCTTATTTTTTGGCTATTATTCCAGCCACGTTATGCCGGTGTCTTTCTTGCCTTTACTATAGGTCTTATCGCTGATTTATTGACCGATAGCCTTCTTGGTCAGCAGGCTTTTGCTGCTGTGGTCGTGGCCTTTACGATTAGGCTCTCTAGTATTTATCTCAAGCAGTTAAATACGCTTAGCGCTTGGATAGTCGCCACCATAAGCTTGTTGGTATTTCAATCGACGCTTTGGTTATTACAACTAATCACCCAAAGCACTTTTATCGCTCAGTCCGCTTTTGCATTAGCGTTAAGTATCATTAGCTGGCCTTTGGTGCTTTTAGTTTTACGCAAGTTTACTCGTTAAGATCAATCATAGGCTTATAAACTAAGCCTAACCATAAGCTTTTGCGATGCTATAAATCCGCGCTTTTATCAATAAACCTGTAAGCAATCAATCCTAAGAACCCTAAAAGTATTATGTCTACTATCATTTTAGCGTCTGGCTCACCGCGTCGTCGTGAGCTGCTAGATTTAGCGCAATTGCGCTTTGACACTATGAGTGTCGATATCGATGAGACGCCTCTTACCGATGAGCTGCCGACCACTTATATAAAGCGGATGGTCAAAGATAAGTCTGATGCAGCTATTGAGCAGTTGAATTTACAGCTAGCGGATCGTACTGAGCGTACGAGTATCTCAAGCACGCCAACGGCTATTGTGTTGACCGCAGATACCATTGGCGTGCTAGCTGATGGCAAGACGGTTTTGGTCAAGCCAGTCGATCGCGCTCATGCGCATAGCATGTGGCAGCAGATGTCTGATAGTACTCATCAAGTCTGGACGGCAGTACGTGCGGTAAAAGTGCAGCTTACTTGCGATGATAAGGGAGTAGAGCTGTGGCAGATCACAGCCGAGCGGCAAATGATGGAGAGTACCGATGTCAGCTTTATCCCGTTAACTCAGGCAATGATGGATAGCTATTGGGACAGCGGTGAGCCGGCAGACAAGGCGGGCGGCTATGGTATTCAGGGCTTAGCAGCTGCTTGGGTTACTCGTATCAGCGGCAGTTATACCAATGTCGTCGGTTTGCCTTTGGCGCAGACTGTCGCTTTGATTGATGAGCTGCAAGTTAGCTAAGAGGAGCAAACTCACATAATGATACGGCAGGGGAGTGGGCAGATGCGCGTGCTATTTGCTACACTATAAATCCTTAACGAGAGTCACTGTCATTAAAGCTGTGTCATATAAGACCATATAAGAAGAGGCATTATGTCTGAAGAGCTGCTGATCAATGTTAGTCCGATGGAGTCGCGCGTAGCAGTTATGGATAATGGGGTACTCAGTGAGATCTACATTGAGCGCCATCATAAACTTGGCTTAGTTGGCAACATCTATTTAGGAACAGTGGTACGAGTGCTGCCTGGTATGCAAGCCGCATTCGTCGACATCGGCCAATCGCGTACTGCTTTTTTGCATGTCAACGATATGCAGCGTCCGCCTAGAGCTGTCAGTAAAAGCGAGCCTAGCCAAAAGCCAGATCCAGCCAGTAACAGCCAAACGACCAGCACGCTTAAGATGCAACAAGATAAAGCTGAAAGCTTAGTGTCGACACTCGCTGCTACGCCGCCGGTAGTCAGCGCTGAAAGTACAGCGGTCAAAACCACTGAAATCGTCTCTGCGGCTAGCCAAAACCTCATTCAACATCGCCTGCATGAAGGTCAGCGCATTTTAGTACAAGTCACTAAAGATCAGCTGGGTAGTAAAGGCGCGCGCCTTACTACTAACATCTCTTTGCCGTCACGTTATTTGGTGTATTTGCCATCTAGTGATCATATCGGCATCTCTCAGCGTATTGATGGCGAGGAGGAGCGCAGCCGCCTAAAGACTGAGCTGACTTGCCTGATGCAAACGGTTAATCTGCAAGGCGGCCTGATCGCGCGTACTGCCGCTGAGCGTGTCCCAGTCAATAAGCTTGAAGAGGATATCTATTATCTGCTGCAGCTGTGGCGTACTATCGGTGCGCGCCGGCAAGAAATGAGACATCATCAAAGCTCAGAGCTTATCTATCAAGAGCTATCGTTGCCGCTACGCTCCATCCGTGATTTAGTCCATATCGATACCGAAAAGGTCATCATCGATGATGCTCAAATCTACGAGCAGCTACGCTACTTTGCCAAAGAGTTTGTGCCTTTTGTTTATGACCGTATTATTCATTATACCGCTGAGCCTGCTTTATTTGATGTCCACCGTGTTGAAGACGATCTAAGCGATGCCCTAAAACGCCGAGTGAACCTAAAATCAGGCGGCTATCTGATTATCGATCAAACTGAAGCGATGACCACTATTGATGTCAATACTGGCTCCTTTGTCGGTGGTAGATCCTTAGAGGATACCGTTTATAAAACCAACCTTGAAGCCACGCATGCAATAGCAAGGCAGCTGCGTCTGCGTAATTTAGGCGGTATTATTATTCTCGACTTTATCGATATGTTGGAGCAAGAGCATAAGGATGATGTCCTAAGCAGCTTGCAGCAGCAATTGACCGAAGATTATGCCAAAACCAATATCACCCAAGTCAGCGAGCTGGGTCTGGTTGAGATGACCCGTAAGCGCACGCGTGAGTCCTTAGGTCAGCAGCTATGTGAGCCTTGTGCCACTTGCGAGGGGCGCGGGTTTGTCAAAACCGCTGAGACCGTCTGCTTTGAGATATTTCGCGAAATTATGCGCTGCGCGCGTACTTATAATTCGCCAAAGAAGTTTACGGTGGTCGCTCATGCAGCAGTGATTGACTTACTGCTAACCACAGAGGCCGATACTGTCGCTGATCTGGAGTATCTACTAGGGCGAGTTATTACCTTTGAGGTAGAGAACTTATACACGCAAGAGCAGTACGATATCGTTTTGGATTAATATTATCCTTGCAATGAGCGACAAGGTGTGTATAATACACACCACTGAATTATAAGCATCCGCCTAAGAAAAAGCGGCTGCTATGACAGCTAGAGCATCGTTTCTAGCACTATTTCATTATGGCTTTGCTGATTTTCCGATAACTGGAAGAGTCGGCGGGGCTTTAAATTATTTTGCTTTTGGCACGCTGCTGGTTCTCTTCAAGAGCCTGATTTTTCAGAGAAGTCTGACAAAGAATAAGAAGCCGCTTAAAGTAGATCTTTAACCAAACGGCTTATGTTTATCCACTTGCAGCGCAAGAATGAACAAAGCACATATTAGGAGCTTGCTGGCATGGCTAACCAGAGAATCCGTATCCGTCTTAAGTCTTTTGATCATCGTCTGATTGATCAATCGGCACAAGAGATTGTTGATACAGCAAAGCGCACCGGTGCGCAAGTTTGTGGTCCTGTACCGTTGCCGACTCGCATTGAGCGCTTCGACGTTTTAACCTCGCCACACGTCAACAAAGACGCTCGTGACCAGTACGAAATCCGTACTCACAAGCGTATGGTTGATATCGTTCAGCCTACTGACAAAACTGTGGACGCGTTAATGAAGTTAGATTTAGCGGCAGGTGTTGACGTCCAAATTGCTTTGGGTTAATACGCAACAACGCCCAATCCATTAATAGAAGATATAAAGAGGTTTAAAATGGCGATCGGTTTAGTCGGTAAAAAATGCGGCATGACCCGAATCTTCACAGAAGCAGGTGTTTCTATCCCTGTTACTGTGATTGAGGTCGATGCAAACCGCATTACTCAAGTAAAAAGTAATGACGTAGATGGCTATCAAGCCATTCAAATCACCACAGGCACTCGTCGTGACAGCCGCGTAACTGCAGCTCAAAAAGGTCACTTCGCAAAAGCTGGCGTTAAAGCGGGCCGCGGTGTTTGGGAATTTCGTACCAATGATAGCGACCTTGAAGGCCGTGAGATTGGTGGTGAGATCCTAGCTGACCTATTTGAAAAAGGTCAGATTGTTGATGTCACAGGACAGAGTAAAGGTAAAGGCTTTCAAGGCGGCGTAAAGCGTCATAACTTTAGCATGCAAGACGCCACTCATGGTAACTCAGTCTCTCATCGTGCCCTTGGTTCAACTGGTCAAAACCAGTCACCAGGTAAAGTATTCAAAGGCAAAAAGATGCCAGGTCAGATGGGTAACAAGCGCGTCACCGTACAAGGCCTAGAAGTGGTCTCAGTTGACGCTGAAAAAGGGTTACTTGTCATCAAGGGTGCCATCCCTGGTGCCACCGGTGGCGACGTCATCGTACGTCCGTCAGTCAAAGCCTAAGCAAGGGGATTAACGTGGATTTAAAAACAGTTACAGGTGCGGCGGTTGAGCTTTCTGATACGGCTTTTGGTCGTGAATTCAACGAAGCATTAGTGCATCAAGTCGTCACCGCTTATTTAGCTGGTGCTCGCCAAGGTACACGTGCGCAGAAAACCCGTGCCGAAGTTTCTGGCGGTGGCATCAAGCCATGGCGCCAAAAAGGTACTGGTCGCGCTCGTGCAGGCTCTATTCGTAGCCCAATCTGGCGTTCTGGTGGTCGCGCATTTGCTGCGAAGCCACAAGACTGGTCACAAAAAGTTAACCGCAAAATGTACCGCGGTGCTATGCAGTGCATCCTAGCTGAACTCATTCGCCAAGAGCGTTTGATTTTAGTTGAAGAGATAAGTGTTTCTGCACCTAAGACCAAAGAGCTGATCGCAAAGCTAAATGAATTAGATGCGCCGCGCGCATTGATCGTCACCAAAGAAGTTGACGAGAATTTATATTTAGCTGCTCGCAATATTCCACACGTCAATGTACTAGGTACATCTGAAGTGGATCCAGTGAGCCTGATCGCCTTTGACAAAGTCATTATGTCAGTTGAAGCTGCGAAACAATTTGAGGAAGCACTAGCATGAATAACGCAAGACTTTATCAGGTCTTAAGAGGACCTGTATTCTCAGAAAAATCTCAAATGCTTGGTGATTCATTTGGTGTGCAAGTATTCAAAGTTGATTCTAATGCCACTAAGCTTGAAATCAAAAAAGCAGTTGAGTTGATGTTTGAAGGTGTTGAAGTCACTAAGGTGAACACTTTGAATGTTAAAGGTAAGACAAAGCGTTTTGGTAGAAGCATCGGCCGTCGTAATGACTTCAAAAAAGCCTATGTTACCTTAAAAGCTGGTCAAGATGTACAAATGGCTGATGCTGGTGAAGAGGTCGCAAATACGACTGATTCTACTAGTGAAACAGCGAACAACGAATAAGGATTACACTCATGCCTATCGTAAAAGCAAAGCCAACATCACCAGGCCGTCGTTTTGTTGAAAAAGTGGTGCATCCACACCTTTATAAAGGTCGTCCTTATGCAGCACTTGTCGAATCAAAAGGTAAGTCAGGTGGTCGTAATAACAATGGTCGCATAACTTCTCGCCACATCGGCGGTGGTCACAAGCATCATTATCGTATCATTGACTTCAAACGTACTAAAGACAATATCCCAGCTGTGGTTGAGCGTATCGAATATGATCCTAACCGTACTGCTCATATTGCTCTACTTAAGTACGCTGATGGTGAGCGCCGTTATATTATTGCTGCTAAGAAGCAAAAAGTTGGTGATTCAGTATTATCAGGTGATACGGCTCCAATTCGTCCAGGCAACTGTATGCCGCTTAAAAACATCCCTTTGGGTACTGTGATCCATAATATTGAATTAAAAATCGGTAAAGGCGCACAGATGGCTCGTTCAGCGGGTGCAAGCGTACAGCTACTAGGCCGAGATGGTATCTACGCGATTCTACGTCTACGTTCAGGCGAGACTCGCCGTGTACACGTTGAGTGCCGTGCGGTTATTGGTGAAGTATCTAACACTGAAAACAACTTGAAGTCACTTGGTAAAGCCGGTGCCTCACGTTGGCGTGGTGTTCGTCCTTCAGTCCGTGGTGTCGCTATGAACCCGGTTGATCACCCACATGGTGGTGGTGAAGGTCGTGTTAAAGGTCGCCATCCAACTAGCCCTTGGGGTCAGAAGTCTAAAGGACTTAAAACGCGTCATAATAAGCGTACTGACAATATGATCATCCGTCGCCGCCGCGCCAAGAAGAAATAAGGAAGAATTTCATGCCTCGTTCATTGAAAAAAGGTCCATTCATTGATGCGCATTTGTTTGCCAAAGTTGAGAATGCTATTGACACCAACTCACGCAAGCCCATTAAAACATGGTCGCGTCGCTCGATGATTCTGCCCCAAATGGTTGGCTTAACCTTATCTGTTCATAATGGCCGTACTCACGTACCTGTCATTATCAGCGAGCAGATGGTTGGTCATAAACTAGGTGAATTTGCCCCGACTCGTACGTATCGTGGTCATGGCATTGACAGAAAAGCAAAAAGATAAGGTGCTTACCATGGAAGTAACTGCAAAATTACGCGGTGCCGCCATCTCGGCACAAAAAGTTAGACTCGTTGCTGATGAAGTTCGTGGCAAGCCGATTGAGCGTGCTTTGGATATCCTAACGTATAGCAATAAAAAAGGCGCAGTCTTTGTTAAGAAATGCC
Organism: Psychrobacter sp. Ps3; assembly: GCF_022129275.1. NCBI lineage: Bacteria > Pseudomonadati > Pseudomonadota > Gammaproteobacteria > Moraxellales > Moraxellaceae > Psychrobacter > Psychrobacter sp. Ps3. The sequence goes on along the minus strand of NZ_JADQAL010000008.1, from coordinate 61,532 downwards.
TTAACTCAGCCATCGCCAATGCCGAACATAATCACGGCCTAGATATCGACGACCTAAAAGTTGCGACTATCTACGTTGATGAAGGCATTACGCTAAAGCGTATCCTACCACGTGCTAAGGGTCGCGCTGATCGTATCAGTAAGCGTACCTGTCACATCACTATAAAGGTAGGAGAATAAGCTATGGGTCAGAAAGTACATCCAATCGGAATTCGTCTTGGTGTTGTCAAAAAACATAATGCAAACTGGTATGCTGATCCAAAGCAATACTCAGAATACCTCATCAACGACATCCAAGTTCGTGAATACTTGCGCAAAAAGCTAGACAACGCGATGATCAGCAACATTACGATCGAGCGTCCTACTGGCGCCGCTAAGATTACCATTGCCACTGCGCGTCCTGGTATCGTTATCGGTAAGAAAGGCGAAGATATCGAAAGATTGCAAAAAGAATTGACCAAAATTATGGGCGTACCTGCTCAGGTCAATATCGAAGAGATTACCTCGCCTGATCTTGATGCTCGTCTGGTAGCAGACGGTATCGGTAGCCAGCTTGAGCGCCGTGTCATGTTCCGCCGTGCTATGAAGCGCGCGGTACAAAACAGCATGCGCTCTGGTGCGAAAGGTATCAAAGTTGAGCTCTCTGGTCGTCTAGGTGGCGCTGAGATTGCTCGTACTGAATGGTACCGTGAAGGTCGTGTGCCATTGCACACACTACGTGCTGACATTGATTATGCGTCAATACGTGCGGAAACGACTTACGGCACTATCGGTGTAAAAGTTTGGATCTTCCGCGGTGAAATCCTTGACGGTATGAACAGTGTTTATAATCCGGTCAAAGAAGAGCAGACTCGTGCGCCAAAACGCCGTGGTCGCGGAAACTCAAACCGTCGAAACTCAGACAGAGGTTAAACTATGTTACAGCCAAAACGTACCAAGTTTCGTAAAATGCACAAAGGTCGTAACACAGGGCTCGCTCATCGTGGAAGCACCGTTGCATTCGGACAAATTGGTCTAAAATCTTTGACTCGTGGTCGTATGACTGCTCGTCAAATTGAAGCAGCACGTCGTACTATCACTCGTAAGATTAAGCGTGGTGGTAAGATTTGGATTCGTGTTTTCCCAGACAAGCCAATTACTAATAAGCCTCTAGAAGTACGTATGGGTAAAGGTAAAGGTCCTGTCGAGTATTGGGTCTGCGAAATCAAACCTGGTAAAGTGCTATACGAAATCGAAGGGGTTTCAGAAGAGCTTGCTCGCGATGCCTTAACGCTTGCAGCAGCAAAACTGCCCTTTAAAACTACCATTGTTAAGCGGACGATAATGTAATGAAGATCAGTGAATTACGTGATAAATCATTAGAAGAACTGACCCAGTTACTTGATGAAAAGCAACTTGATGCTTTCCGTATTCGTATGGCTAAAGCAACCGGTCAGTTGGGGAACACCCATGAAGTACGTGCCAATCGTCGTACGATTGCTCAGCTTCAGACTTTGATCAACGAGAAACAACGAGGCGACTCATGAGCGATAACAATCAAGAAACTACCAATGCTAGCGTCCTAACAGGACGTGTTGTGAGCAACAAGATGGATAAGTCCATCACGGTTTTGATTGAGCGTCTGGTTCGTCATCCTTTGTATGGCAAACAGCTTCGTCGTTCTACTAAAATCAAAGCCCACGATGAGAACAATGTCTGCCAACAAGGCGACCTTGTCCGCATCAAAGAAACGCGTCCAATCTCAAAAACAAAGTCTTGGACTTTAGTTGACGTGGTTGAAACTGTAGAAAAAATTTAAGTAAATTGCATTGAAAGTCAGAAGCTGTTAAAATATCCGCCTTTTTAGGGATGCTGATTGCGCCGAGCGTTTATCACACACCTATGAGTAAAATGCGGCTACTAGTATAAACCTGCCGCTTACTCATACTGTGCAAGCGGCAGCAACTGGCTTTTATTGCTCATACGTGTGGAGTAACGCTATGATTCAGGTCGAATCTATGCTGGAAGTTGCAGACAATAGCGGTGCAAGAAGAGTTCAGTGCATTAAAGTACTGGGTGGTTCTCATCGTCGTTATGCATCTGTCGGCGATATCATTAAGATAACGGTTAAAGAAGCTATTCCTCGTGGTCGTGTCAAAAAAGGCGACGTGATGAATGCGGTAGTTGTACGTACCAAAAAAGGCGTTCGTCGCTCTGATGGTTCAGTGATTCGTTTTGATGACAATGCTGCGGTATTGCTCAACCAAAACAAAGCACCAATTGCAACTCGTATTTTTGGACCGGTAACTCGTGAACTACGTGGTGATCAGTTTATGAAAATTGTATCCCTAGCACCAGAAGTATTGTGAGGTAACCCATGGCTAAATTACGTAAAGGCGATACAGTTATCGTGATTGCTGGTAAAGACAAAGGCAAGCAAGGTACTGTACAAGCTGTTAAAAACGATCGCATCAAAGTCGAAGGCATTAACATCGTCACCAAACACCAAAAGCCAAATCAGGCGACTGGTAGCGAGGGTGGTATCGTTAAGCAAGAAGCCTTTTTGCATATTTCAAATGTCGCAATCTTAAATGCGCAAACCCAAAAAGCAGACCGTATTACTTATCAGACGAACGATGAAGGCGTGAAACAACGCGTTTATCGCTCAAATGGTGAAGTAGTGGCGACTGCGTAAGACACTAAGGGTGTAATAGTAATGGCAAGATTAAAAGCTTTATATAACAATGAACTCAAGCAGCAGATTCAAAAAGAGATCGGTGTAGAAAATGTGATGCAAGTGCCTAAAATCACTAAAATCACATTGAACATGGGTGTCGGCGGCGCATCACAAGATAAGAAGTTACTTGAAGGTGCTGTAGCAGACATGACCGCTATCGCTGGTCAAAAGCCTGTTGTCACCAAAGCACGCAAATCAGTTGCTGGTTTCAAAATTCGTGAAGAGTGGCCAATTGGCTGTAAAGTAACGCTTCGCGGTGAGCAAATGTACGAATTTTTAGATCGTCTCATTGCTATTGCGATTCCTCGTATTCGTGACTTCCGTGGTTTTTCACCTAAAGCTTTTGACGGACGTGGTAACTACTCATTGGGTATCAAAGAGCAAATCGTATTCCCAGAAGTAGACTATGATAAAATTGATCGTATCCGTGGTATGGATGTGACAATCACTACGTCAGCAAGTTCTGATGAAGAAGGTCGTGCGTTACTCAAAGCATTCGGCTTCCCATTCAAATAAGGTAAAGACGTTATGGCAAAGAAGAGCATGATCAACCGCGAATTAAAGCGCGAAAAAATGGTTGCTAAATACGCTGAGAAGCGTGTGAAGCTAAAAGAAACTATCAGTGACATCAACGCAAGTGACGAAGAGCGTATGGATGCAATGTTAGAGCTACAAGCTCTACCACGCAACTCATCACCAGTACGTCTGCGTAATCGTTGTGCTATCACCGGTCGTCCTCACGGTTACTTCCGCAAGTTTGGCTTATCACGCAATATGCTGCGTGAGCGTGTCATGCAAGGCGATGTGCCTGGTGTTCGTAAAGCAAGCTGGTAAGGAGTAATCATATGAGTATGCAAGATACTGTTGGGGATATGCTAACCCGTATTCGCAACGCACAAATGGCTAATAAAATGTCCGTAGCTATGCCAAGCTCAAAACTACGTAAATCTATCGCTGACCTTTTGGTTAGTGAAGGTTATGTAGCCAGCGCTGAAGTTAGCGAAGAAGCGAACAACAAAGCGACATTAACTATCGAGCTTAAATATTTCGAAGGCAAAGCTGTCATCGAAACTATTCAACGTTATAGCCGTCCTGGCCTACGCCAGCATCGCGGTAAAGACAATATCCCTACTGTTAAGCAAGGTATGGGTGTGGCTATCGTATCAACCAGTCAAGGTATCATGAGTGATCGTGCTGCTCGCGCTGCTGGTATCGGTGGTGAAATCGTTGCATTTGTTGCTTAATTAGCATTTTTGCTGCGCAATAAAACGATAAAGTCTATTTGTATCTTATTAAGCTTACAGACTATTTTTTTGAATAGCTGTAAGCCTGATATCACATCAGCACTTACTAACTATAAATTGATAGGTGTTAATTAAGATCAATTATGATAAACTAACACGCTTTTTAGCCTGTTAGTTTTTTCGCTATTATCCTAACTGAATTTAATTTATGTTTTGATAGTAGTCAGCTAACAGATGTTTTAATTTTTTTAAGGAATATTCCTATGTCTCGTGTGGCTAAAGCCCCAGTGACACTGCCTAGCGGCGTAAGTGTTACTTTGAACGATCGGCAGGTCGAAGTGAAAGGCAAGAACGGTACTATGTCTTTACACCTGCATGAATTGGTCGAGCTGAAACAGGAAGATGATACTATCATTCTCTCACCTACAGTCGATTCAAAAGAAGCCATGATGCACACTGGCACCGTTCGCGCCTTACTTAACAACCACGTTAAAGGCGTTAGCGAAGGGTTCGAGAAGCGCCTTCAGCTAATCGGTGTTGGTTATCGTGCACAAGCTGCTGGCGATAAAGTAACCTTAAACGTTGGTTATTCACATCCAGTAGAATATACGTTGCCTGAAAGTGTGTCAGCTGAAACGCCAACGCAAACTGAAATTGTTTTGAAATCAAACAATAAGCAGCAACTTGGTCAAGCAGCGGCTAATATCCGTGGTTTCCGTCCGCCAGAGCCTTACAAAGGTAAAGGTATTCGTTATAGTGACGAGCGCATTATTCGCAAAGAAGCCAAGAAAAAATAAGGTGAGAGGACATGTTTGATAAAAAAGCAGCTCGTCTGCGTCGAGCTAAAAAAACCCGTGCACATATCCGTCATTTAGGCGTTAATCGTCTTACGGTAAACCGCACACCAAAGCACATCTATGCCCAGATTATCTCTCCGAACGGTGGTGAAGTGATCGCTCAGGCATCTACCTTAGACAGCAGCTTGCGTTCAGGCGCGACTGGTAACGCTGATGCAGCGACGTCTGTAGGACAAATGATCGCAGAACGCGCAAAAGCAGCTGGTATTACGAAAGTTGCCTTTGACCGTAGTGGTTTTAAATATCATGGTCGAGTAAAAGCTTTAGCTGAAGCTGCTCGCGAAAATGGATTGGAGTTTTAATCATGGCTAGAAACGATAGAAATGATAAAAATGAACAAAGCGATGGTTTAGTAGAACGCCTAGTTACCGTTGATCGCGTTGCAAAAGTGGTTAAAGGTGGTCGTATCTTCTCTTTCACTGCTTTAACGGTAGTGGGTGATGGTAATGGCCGCGTTGGTTTCGGCCGTGGTAAAGCGCGCGAAGTACCAGCTGCTATCCAAAAAGCTTTAGAAGCAGCTAAACGCAATATGATCACTGTGGATCTTAATGAAGCCACTTTGCATCATCCTATTGCAGCACGTCACGGTGCGAGCAAGGTCTATATGCAGCCTGCATCTGAAGGTACTGGCGTAATCGCTGGTGGCGCAATGCGTGCGGTACTAGAAGTTGCTGGTGTTAAAGATGTTTTAACAAAGTGTCATGGTTCTACCAATACCGCTAACGTCGTTCGCGCGACATTCAACGGTTTACGTGATATGTCAACTCCAGAGAAGATGGCAGCAAAACGTGGTAAATCTGTAGACGAAATTTTGGGTTAACTTAGACTAGGTGAGTTACGATGAAAAAAATGAAAGTCACTCAATTTAAATCAGGTGCCCATCGCCTCAAGAGCCACAAAGCTAGCTTGAAAGGATTGGGTTTACGCCGTATTAATCATACAGTCATCGTTGAAGATACTCCTTCAACTCGTGGTATGGTCAATCGCGTCAACTACATGGTAAAAGTGGAGGAAGCGTAATGGGACTTAGATTAAACGAATTATCACCAGGTGTTGGCGCGAAGAAAACTGCCCAACGTCGTGGTCGTGGTATCGGTTCAGGTCTTGGTAAGACAGGTGGCCGCGGTGTAAAAGGTCAAAAATCACGTTCAGGTTCTAGCGTTCGTTCAGGATTTGAAGGTGGTCAAATGCCTTTATATCGTCGTCTACCAAAATTTGGCTTTACCAGTAAAATGGCAATGACTACCGCTGAGGTACGTTTGTCTGAGCTGAATAAAGTTGAAGGCGATGTGATTAGCTTAGAGACTCTAAAAGCAGCTAACCTTATCCGTCACGACATGAAACGTGCCCGTGTTATGCTATCAGGCGAAGTTACTAAAGCTTATACCTTTAAAGGTATCAAAGTAACTAAAGGCGCCAAGCAAGCAATCGAAGCTGCTGGTGGTAGCATCGAGGAGTAGTAACTTGTCAAAACAATCAATGACCTCAAGTGGTATTCCGCTTAATCCTTTCGCTTTTATACGTAAGTATGACGAGCTTTGGACGCGTTTGTTATTTTTGATTGGCGCATTGATTGTTTATCGTTTAGGGTCTCATATTCCAGTACCGGGTATTAACCCGGTCAACTTGGCAGATCTGTTCTCGCGCAACGAAAACACTATTTTGAGCATGTTTAATATGTTCTCAGGTGGCGCGCTTGAGCGTATGTCAATTATGGCACTAGGTATCATGCCGTACATCTCAGCGTCAATTATTGTACAGATGATGTCGGCAGTCGTACCTTCGCTTGAAGCTCTCAAAAAAGAGGGTGAAGCAGGTCGACGTACGCTGAACAAGTATACCCGTCAAGGGACGCTTGCTTTGGCTTTGGTGCAGTCATTAGGGATGTGTGCCGGTTTGATCAGTCAGAATTTGACTTTATCTTCCGGTCTGACCTTTTATATTCCTGCTGTAACCTCGTTGGTTGCAGGCGCTATGTTCTTGATGTGGCTTGGTGAGCAGATTACAGAGCGCGGCGTAGGTAACGGTATCTCAATGCTCATTTTTGCAAGCATTGTCGCCGGTACGCCAGGTATGATTTTGCAATCGATCGAACAGGTCAATCAAGGTCAGATGAACTTGATTGTACTCTTTATCTTTGTAATATTAGGCATTGCGGTAACCGCCGGTATCGTTTATATCGAACGTGCGCAGCGCCGTGTCCCAGTAAACTATGCGCAAAAGCAGCAACAAGGTCGCAAAATTTATGCTCAGCAGCAGTCACATTTGCCGCTGAAATTAAACATGGCAGGGGTTATTCCCGCTATTTTTGCTAGCTCCTTATTACTGTTTCCAGCTAGTTTAGGGCAGTGGGTCGGTCAATCGGCTGATCCTACTTTTACCCAAAAGATATTACAAAATATAGCGTTGGTGTTGTCTCCTGGACAGCCGCTATATCTAGTACTGTTTGGTGCGATGATTATCTTCTTTTGCTATTTTTATACGGCATTGGTTTTTAGTCCACGCGAGGTTGCAGAAAACCTTAAACGTAGTGGAGCGTATATTCCAGGTATTCGCCCCGGACAACAAACTCAGCGTTATCTTGACCATGTGTTAAATCGACTAACCTTTATTGGCGCGATGTACATGACGGTTATTTGTTTGATGCCGATGGTCGTTCAATCCTCATTTGGTGTGCCGTTCCAACTTGGTGGTACGTCGCTACTGATTATGGTGGTTGTGGTAATGGACTTCATCTCGCAAATTCAAGCGCATTTGATGACCCATCAATACCATGATCAGACGTTAATTCAATCACCCACTCAGCCATAAGCGAGTGTGGTGGTTATTCAAGGAGCATTCCATGAAAGTTCAAGCCTCAGTAAAAAAGATTTGTGGTAGCTGCAAGATTGTACGCCGTAAAGGTCGTGTACATGTTATCTGCACAGCTGAACCGCGCCACAAGCAACGCCAAGGTTAATTAAAAACTGATCATGGCGTTAAGCCTAAACAGTTTGTTAAATTAATACTTGAAAAAAAGTGGCGGATGCGATATCATCCGCCACTTGCCGTAGTTCATACCAAAAAATTGTATACTTCTGCTTTAGTAGCACTCTTATTATCTGCTAATGATAATAAAAGCTTCAAAGTAGAGAGATAGAAGTGAGGTATTAACAGCAACAAATCTGAAAAATGCGCTATTTATAATAAATAATGCATATTTTTCTTTAATGGAGAGAAATCAATGGCTCGTATTGCCGGCGTAAACATTCCGGATAATAAGCATGCTGTGATTTCACTAACTTACATCTTTGGTATAGGTCGTACCACTGCTCAGAAAATTCTAGAAGCAGTTGGCATTGCCCCTACAACTAAAGTTAGTCAGTTAGATGATACACAGTTAGATGCTATCCGTGCACAAGTTGCAGAATACATGACTGAAGGTGATCTTCGTCGTGAAGTGTCAATGAATATCAAGCGTTTGGTTGACTTAGGTTGTTACCGTGGCATTCGCCATCGCCGTAACCTACCTGTTCGTGGTCAAAATACCAAAAACAACGCTCGTACTCGTAAGGGTCCGACACGCCCTCTCAAAAGATAATTAACTTAGGAAGCTAAAAGATGGCTAAAGACACTCGTAGTCGCAAAAAGGTGACTCGTCGTTCAGTATCGGAGGGCGTTGCCCATATCCATGCGTCTTTTAATAACACCATTGTAACGATTACCGATCGTCAAGGTAATGCATTGGCTTGGGCCACTTCAGGTGGACAAGGCTTCCGTGGTTCACGTAAATCTACACCATTTGCCGCTCAGGTTGCAGCTGAAGTCGCTGGTAAAGCGGCTCAAGAATATGGTGTTAAGAATGTCGATGTTTTGGTCAAAGGACCAGGACCGGGTCGTGAGTCTGCGGTAAGAGCACTAGGTGCATTGGGTTATAAAATTAACAGCATCTCTGATGTAACCCCAATCCCACACAATGGTTGCCGTGCGCCGAAAAAGCGCCGCGTCTAATATTAGAGACGAAGCTTTTAATAATAAGAGCTTAAAGGAGACAGAACAATGGCCCGTTATATTGGACCAAAACTCAAATTATCACGTCGCGAAGGCACTGACTTAGGCCTTAAGTCTGGTGTTAAGCCGTATGATGTTAAAACAAAGAAAGCTGGTCGTCCACCTGGTCAGCACGGTGTAAGCCGTAACAAGAGCTCAGAGTATTCTCTACAGCTACGCGAAAAACAAAAAGTTAAGCGTATCTATGGCGTACTTGAGCGTCAATTTGCAAACTACTACAAAGAAGCGGCGCGTAAGCGCGGTGCTACGGGTGAGAACCTACTAGCTATGCTTGAGAGTCGTTTGGATAACGTGGTATACCGCATGGGCTTTGGCTCAACTCGCGCTGAAGCACGTCAGCTAGTCAGCCATCGCACTGTTATGGTAAAAAAAGCTGGCCGTGATGAGTTTGTTCGTGTGAACATTCCATCAATCCAGTTGCAAGATGGTGATGTCATTGCTATTCAAGAGAAGTCTCGCGAACAGCTACGTATTAAAAACGCTATGGAACTAGCATCACAACGTGGTATTCCAGAATGGCTTGATGTTGACAACAGCAAACTACAGGGCACGTTTAAACATGCTCCAGATCGTATTGATCTACCTGCTGAAATCAACGAAAGCTTGATCGTTGAGCTATACTCTAAGTAAGTAACGTACTGCTCAATGTTATGCTTATAGCATTGAGCCATTAACGTTAATTAATCCAGATAAACAAATCGAGGTGACATCATGATGCTAAATGCAACTGAGTTTCTAACGCCGAATGCCATTAACGTGGATACGGTTAACGAGACGATTGCGAAAGTCACGCTCGAACCGTTAGAACGCGGCTTTGGTCATACCTTAGGGAATGCCCTGCGTCGCATCTTGTTATCTTCATTACCTGGTGCTGCAGTCATCGAAGCTGAGATTGATGGTGTTGACCATGAATACTCAACTTTAGAGGGTCTGCAAGAAGATGTCCTTGACTTGCTTTTGAATTTAAAAGGCTTGGCATTGACGCTTCATGACCAAAATGAAGTATTCTTGACCTTGGATAAACAAGGTCCAGGCACCATTACTGCTGCAGATATTGAATTGCCGCACAACGTAGACATTATTAACCCAGAGTTAGTATTGGGTACGTTGAGTGAGCGCGGTCATCTTAAGATGCGTCTGCGCGTAGTGATGGGTCGTGGATATGAGCCAGCAAATCAGCGCCGTGAAGATGGTGATACCAAAGCGATTGGCCGCTTAAAGCTTGATGCAAGCTTTAGCCCAGTACTGCGGGTTGCTTATCAAGTAGAGAACGCTCGTGTTGAACAGCGTACTGACCTTGATCGTCTTATCATTGAGCTTGAAACTAATGGCACTATAGATCCAGAAGAAGCAATTCGTAAAGCGGCCACTATTTTACAACAACAGATTTCAATCTTTGTTGATTTAGAAGCTGAAGAAGCGCCTGAGCCTGTGAAAGAGAAAGAAGAGGTCGATCCTGTGCTATTACGCCCTGTGGACGATCTTGAACTAACGGTTCGCTCAGCCAACTGCTTAAAAGCTGAAAACATTTACTATATCGGTGATTTGGTACAGCGTTCAGAGACTGAACTTCTAAAAACCCCAAATCTTGGTAAGAAGTCATTAACCGAAATCAAAGACGTTTTGGCGTCTAAAGATTTAGAGCTTGGTATGCGCCTAGATAACTGGCCACCAGCTGACCTGCGGGTTGATGATCGCTTCTCTTATCGCAGCCGTTAAACATTAAGGATATTTGACTATGCGCCATCGTAAGAGTGGAGTCAAGCTGGGTCGTACCGGCAGTCATCGTAAAGCAATGTTCCAGAACATGACCAACTCATTGTTTGAGCATGAACTGATCAAAACAACTTTACCAAAAGCTAAAGAATTACGCCGCGTTGCCGAGCCATTAATTACTCTAGCAAAAGAAGATAGCGTTGCTAACCGTCGCTTGGCATTTAGCCGTATGCGCAGCAAAGCTATGGTAGGTAAACTATTTAGCACGTTAGGTCCTCGTTACCAAACGCGTCCAGGTGGTTATCTGCGTATTGTTAAGTGTGGTCACCGTGATGGTGATAACGCACCTATGGCTTATGTAGAATTAGTTGACCGCGACTAGTCTATAAGCCGTTTAGGTTTTGTACAAAAAAGCGCCAATTTATTGGCGCTTTTTTTATGTCTGAAATTTAGATCTAAAACTATTACATTGTTTGTAAGGTGCATTTTATGCTTTAATATTTAAGTGGTTCTTAAAGGCAATCGGCATATGGAATGCACCCTACGTTTATTGAGCAGTTGAAAATACAAATAACGTAAAGCCTTTATAGTAACAAGTCGCTGACATCCGCCGCGCCCTGCCGGATAACCTCAGGTTGACTATTGGTCATATCGACGATAGTAGTCAGCTTAGTAGTCTTAATACCAGCATTTATCAGACCATCAACTTGATTATCTAATAGCTCTTCGATATCGAAAGGATCATCTAAAATATCGTCACGATCAGGTAAAATAAGTGAGCTGGTCAAGATAGGCTCGTCCATCGCTTCTAATAGTGCTTGTGCGATAGGATTGCTCGGTACGCGAATACCGATGGTCTTTTTCTTAGCATGAGCGAGCTTTTTTGGGACATCTTTGGTGGCATTCAAAATAAAAGTAATCGGCGCAGGAGTATGCGCTTTTAGTTGTTTGAATTGGACATTATCGACCGTAGCATAAGTGGCAATCTCACTTAGATCGCGGCACAGCAAGGTGAATTGATGCTTATCATCAAGCTCGCGTATCATCTTTAGCTTCTCTAAAGCGTCCTTAGCGCCTAGACGGCAGCCAAACGCATAGCTGGTATCAGTCGGATAAATAATAAGTTTGTCATCTCGCAGCATGTCAGCGGCTTGCTTGATAAGCCGAGGCTGCGGATTGTCAGGATGAATATACAGCGTTTGCATAATAGCTCCTCGTTTATAGTTCTTTTTTATTGTTTTTCTCATTTATATTAAATAAATGACGATTCAATACCCAGTATAAAATCAAAAAAGTTTTAGATAGTAGTAGTGACAGGTTACAAATGGTGGCGAATCGTTAACTGGTAATTTTTATTAATAAATTGATTGAGTGTCTTTATCAGCAAATAAGCTCAAGAGTGTTTTTAGTAAAGTCTGAGCATCCCTAGGTAAGCTTTGCGGCTGAGCGATATAGTTTTGTGCTTGCCGATAGACGTCACTGGCAAAAGTGCTACGGCTAGTATCGAATTCTGCAAATAGATTGTCTTGGGATACTTGAAAGGGGCGCTGACAAGCTAAAGTAAACAAGCACTCTAAAGCTTGCGGTTTGACCTCAACACGCTCAAAAGCATGCTGCTGGGCTTCACTGCGACCATCTGCTGCATACCAATAGCCAAAGTCGCTTAACTGTCGCCGTGCCTGTCCGGCGATACACCAGTGGCTGATCTCATGCAAAGCGCTATTAAAGAACCCATGCGCGAACTCAATACGGGCTAGGTTACCGTTATTCGCTGGGAAGTATTCTGGCTCATGTGCACCGCGCACCAGCTCTACCTGCTGATCAACAAAGAGCTGATTAAATAGTTGTATCAAAGTTGTAGTCGCTTTATCGTCGTCTGCCAGTAGCTTTAGATCATCAGCATCAAAGCTACTGCAATCGATTGTAAAACTGCTATTCGTTGAGCTAGACTTATTAGCTTCCTTATCAGCTAAGGCATTAAGCGCTTCTAGGAGCCTATTAGCGGCACCGTTGGTCAACAGAGTAGAGAAGTCGGTATGAGTATCAGTTGTCAGGATTGTGGTTATCATAGAGATTTTAATTATATAGAAAAGTCGCTCGTAACAATTAGCGATAAAAGACTAAAAATTGATGACTAAAAACAGAGCTATTAGTACTAATAATTCGCAGTTTTAACGCTGCAAAAACAGTAACATACTTGCGCTAGTGTCCTACCGCGCTTTCAGTTAGTATGGCAAGCAATATTATACCCCATTTTGATCAGCGAGGCCGCTTATGTCACCTTCTCAAACTAACTCTAAATCAGAGACTGTCACTCAAGATAATAAAGCGTCATCTCACGTACGTATGCCTGAATACATCTCTTTGAACAAATGGGAAGATACGGGCTTTGAGTGGCAAGGTGAAGTCGATCCTACTTCCTTTGAGCGCTTAGCTGCTTCGTTGACTGATGAGCATCAACAGACTAATTTGCCAGTACACACGCATCTATACCGTCGTAATAATGTTTTGCATTTATCCTTTGAGGTAGAAGGCGAGGTGTGGTTGACTTGCCAACGCTGTTTGCAGCCTGTAGCGACGTCCTTAACCGATGACTATGATATTGCATTGCTAGAAGATGAGAGCCAGGCAAGTTTGGTGGATGAGGAGCAAGACTATTTGCTTCTTGAGGAAATAGTGGATAACCAAACTCCTGAGCGCTTACTACCGCTCAAAAAGCTTATTGAAGATGAGCTACTACTCAAGATGCCTTTAGCGCCCAAACATGACGACTGTGAAATGAGCGTTGAGCAGTTTGGAGAGATACCAGAAGAGGAAGAGGGCGAAAACCCTTTTGCTGCTTTATCAGCATTGAAGGGCAAGTTGTAATTTTTTACTAGCCTATTTTGTGACTAGGCACAGAAGAGTTTGACGCAGGGCTTTATTAATCTGATAAATCCGCGTATAATGTCCCGTTTATTGCATTCTAGTAAGGCGCTGCTGGTCGCTGAGCTTGTATTAACCAAGGCTTAGTGAGATTCAATTGGCAGGTTAAACAGATAGCAAACTCATTAATTTAGTACTGTGTTAAGTTTTCGTGGTTGATGTTTGATAGATCATAAGCTTAAGTCAGTATCGATTAAAGCTGAATTTTAAGCTTACCCCTTTTTAAGTATAGGAGCTATATCATGGCTGTTCAAAAAAGTCGTAAAAGCCGTTCTCGTCGTGACATGCGCCGTTCACACCACCGTATGGAAGTGGCTGAGCTGAGCGTAGATGCTACTACTGGTGAGAAACATCGTCGTCATCATATGACTAAAGACGGATTCTATCGCGGTCGTCAGTTATTCAAAGTTGCTCAAGACGCTTAATCTATTGCTTGATAAGTAAACGTATCAATAAATAGTAGCTAACTATAATAGTAGCTATTATTCGTTAAGATGTTTGCTGTTGAACATACAGATTATAAAAAAGCCAAGTTATCTTGCTATCATATATTGTATAGCGTGGTGGCTTGGCTTTTTGCCATTTAGAATTTGATGAATAATGTAGTCACCGTCTCATATATGGTGGTTGTTTAATTGATATCATTTATTAGCGCTATAATAATCTGAGTACAGTTGTTAACTATGATAATTGAGCAGAGCAGTGTATAGTTTGCTCATGATTATGATGAATCATAAATGAATGAGCTATTATTTATTATTACAGACGATGAGCTGCTAAATACAATTTATGATAACTGACCCGTTTATTATATTTGCTTATTATCAAAAGCGCTTTTAATCACTAAGGAATATTGGCTATGGCATTAACGCCTGATACGATAACAACGAAGCCCCGTATAGCAATTGTCTTTCCTGGGCAAGGTGCGCAAGCAGTCGGCATGACCGCAGAGCTGAGCGAAATCTACCCGCAGATTCGTGATACATTCGCTGAGGCTAGCACTGCGCTGGGAGAGGATTTGTGGGCGATTTGTCAAGACGAGGATAAGCTCAACCAGACTCAGTATACTCAGCCTGCGCTATTAGCAGCGAGTATCGCTATTTGGCGTATCTTACAAGAAAAGCTGACTGAGGCGAATATTACTCCTTGCTACCTAGCGGGGCATTCTCTTGGAGAGTACAGTGCGCTGTGTGCTTCTGGAGTGCTTAGTTTTGCTGATGCGATACAGCTAGTACATAAACGTGGTCAACTAATGCAAGAGGCGGTTGCCGGTATCGATACTGCTATGGCTGCTGTATTAGGTCTTGAAGATAGCCGCGTCGAAACCTTATGTGAGCAAGCGACTGAGCATGTAGATGATGCTATTGTTAACGCTGCAAACTTCAATAGCCCTGGGCAAGTGGTGATCTCTGGCAATGCGCTAGGCGTTGCTGCCGTCATCGACAAAGTACAGAACACGGGCAAAAAAGCGATACCTCTCAAGGTCAGTGTGCCTTCTCATTGCGCTTTGATGGAACCTGCTAGCCAAGCATTAGCCGAAGCTTTGGCAGCTATTAATTTCGATCAAGCGACGATTCCGGTGATCCAAAATCGCCATGCACGGGTCGAGACCAGTTCGCCCAGTATCAAGCAAGCGTTGACCGAGCAGCTCAGTGAAGCGGTGCTATGGTCAAAAACTATGCAAGAGCTCGCATACAAACAAATCAATATTCTAATCGAATGCGGCAGTGGTAATGTACTGAGCAATTTGGCCAAGCGTCAAGCTCAACCGATTACCAGCTATCCAACGGACAAGCCTGCTCGTCTTGATAAATTAATGGAGGCACTATCATGAGTCGTACAATTACCTTAGTTTCTGGTGCTAGCCGAGGCATAGGCAAGGCGGTTGCCAAGCGCTTTGCTAAAGAAGGTCATTTTGTCATTGGTACCGCAACGACTGAGAAGGGCGCAGCCCTCATCGACGATTATCTGCATGATTCAGGTGGTATAGGCCGAGTATTAGACGTTCGAGACCCTGAACAAATCGATAAGCTGTTTGAAGAGATTGAGAGTGTCTACGGTGCGGTACAAGTACTCGTTAACAATGCTGGCATCACTAAAGACGGCTTGCTTATGCGTATGAAAGATGAAGATTGGGAAAGTGTCATCGACACTAACCTGACCTCAGTGTACCGGATGAGCAAACGTGCGGTTCGCGGTATGATGAAAGCGCGCCGTGGCCGTATTATCAATATCAGCTCAGTAGTCGCTAAGATGGGTAATGCTGGACAGTCGAACTACGCCGCGACTAAAGCAGGTCTTGAAGGTTTTAGCCGAACGCTTGCGCGCGAGATCGGCTCACGGCAGGTGACTATCAATTGCGTGGCACCCGGTCTGATCGAAACGGATATGACGGACGAGCTTGACGAGCGTCTGCTCAACTCTATGTTAGATGCAGTGCCTATCGGGCGTTTGGGTCAGCCAGAAGATATCGCTGCTGCGGTGTTATTTTTAGCAGGTGACGAAGCCAGTTATATCACAGGAGCGGTTATTCCAGTCAACGGCGGCATGTATATGTAGTGCGCTGCAATGATATACTGTGCTTATATGTAGTGCGCTACACTAAGCACAAAAAGTTAAATATTAAAAAGTTACATTAGCACAATAAAAAACTGTGTGAACGAGTGTAAACTCTAATAAATACTGTTATAATAACGGACACTTTTAGGCCAAACCCCTGTATTATAGCAATTGGTTATTCGGGTCAAAAACTGATAATGATATCGAGCTATCTGTAACCAGTCAGCACTATCACAGTTTAACTAAGCCCTTAACGCTTCAGATAATTGCTATAATTCCCAAATTGATAGACACTAAGGAGTACTTTGTATGAGCAATAACGATATTGAGCTAAGAATAAAATCTGCCGTAGCAGAGCAGTTAGGCATGAACGTTGAAGATATCAAAAACGAAGCTTCATTCATGGAAGACTTAGGCGCTGACTCTTTGGACTTAGTTGAGCTAGTTATGTCATTTGAAAGTGATTTCGGTATCACTATCCCTGATGAAGACTCAGCAGAATTGACTACAGTACAAAAAGCTATCGATTACGTACAAGCCCAGCTGTAATATGGTATCAGTTTACCCTATTATCAGCGAGCTGCTGCGCCGTTTATCTTAATAGATAAGCGGTTTTTTTTTGGCTCGCATTTATGACTAGCATTGATATTAAGCTAAACCTATTCCATAAGGTGACATAAGTTTTCATAAGTTTAACATTACTCAACATACCGCTACTATGCAAACCTCTAGCCTTTGTTATACTTATAAAGCAAATAATAGATAACAACATCAAAAGGAGTAATTAGATGGGAATGTTCAGTTTTGCAAAAGACATTGGTGATAAGATTTTTAATCGTGATGATGACAAGCACGATGCAAAAAAAGAAACTCAAGCAGACGCTAATACCCCAGTAAAAGATAACGAACCATCGGCGCAGTCGGTGGCGAATATTTTGCTACGTCGTATTCAGCAGCAGAATCTGCAGATCAGTAATTTAAAAGTCAAATATAATGGTTCTACTGATACTGCTGAAATCAGCGGTAATGCAAAGACTCAAGCGGACCGCGAAAAAGCGATTATTGCTATTGGTAACGTCCAAAACGTAGCAAAGGTTATCGACAATATCGATATCGAAGAAGATGCGCCAGAATCTACCATGTACACAGTAAAATCAGGTGACAGTCTCTCAAAAATCGCTCAAGACGTTTATGGCTCTTCAGGCGACTATATGAAAATATTTGAAGCTAACAAACCTATGCTGTCAGATCCAGATAAGATTTATCCCGGTCAAGTACTGCGTATTCCTAAGCCATAATGCTGCCAACTTATTTTTAACCCATTAACTGGGTAAAAAGTAATATTTTGATGAACGCTTCTTATTTAATAAGAGGCGTTTTTTTATTGGTTTAACTTGAAGGGGAAGTCTTGTTAGCGGTTAATTTGCTAGTTTGCTCTTCTATAGCCCAGTGAATATGCTCATCCAAAACGTCATTGTGTCGACCAAGTCTAGATTTTAATTGCTCAATAT
Organism: Psychrobacter sp. Ps3; assembly: GCF_022129275.1. Lineage (NCBI taxonomy): Bacteria > Pseudomonadati > Pseudomonadota > Gammaproteobacteria > Moraxellales > Moraxellaceae > Psychrobacter > Psychrobacter sp. Ps3. Next base: position 43,955 of record NZ_JADQAL010000008.1, on the reverse strand, counting down.
TAATATCATCAGCAGTGGCGTTGCCTAGACCGATAGCGATATTACGCAGAAAGTTCACATAGCCGGTACGGCGTAGCGGGCTGCCTTGGGTGTATTGTAAAAAATCCGCCTCGCTCCATTGCCAAAGCTCAAGCAGACTACTGCTATCGAGTTTATGCCTTGGGGCAAAGTCCTCAACCGTTGTGAGCTTGGCATAACGATTCCAAGGGCATATCAGCTGACAGTCGTCGCAGCCAAACACACGGTTGCCAATAGCGCGGCGATATTTAACATCAATAACGCCGTCATGCTCGATGGTCAAATATGAGATGCAAGCGGCTGCGTTAAGCTCATGCGGACCCACGATTGCCTGAGTAGGACAGATATCGATACAAGCGTGGCAGCTACCGCAATGCGCGGCAACCGGCTGATCATCAGGTAGCTCTAGACTGATAAATAACTCACCCAATACAAAAAAAGAACCGGCTTGTTTATTGAGCAACAAGGTGTGCTTGCCGGTCCAGCCAAGGCCAACAGCATCAGCGATAGGCCGCTCAAAAATAGGCGCAGAGTCGCTAAAAGGCCGAAAGACAAAATTACTATTTGCACCAATATCGTCTCCAATAGCTGATTGCTGCCATTCTGGCAGCATCGCTTCTATCCTCAAAGCCAGTTGTTTGAGGCGACTGCGCATGGTCTTGTGATAGTCGCGCCCGCGAGCATAGCGCGCAATGATACCGTGGTTTGGGCGATCGTCATCTTCAACGGTGCGCGGTTTAGGCGTTTCAGTCAAATAGTCCATACGCACGCTAACGATAGTCTTAGCGCCTTCTACCAACTGCTCAGGATGAGCACGCAGGTGGTGATTGCCATGCATAAACTGTAACTGTCCTTCATAACCTTTCGCTAACCAAAGCTGCAACTGCTCAAGCTGCTGCGCAAATAAAGGATGCTGCACCGATATAAATCCGCAATCGGCAAATCCTAAATCTCGCGCTTGCGCCTTAATCCACTGCTTTATCTCTTCAGGCGAAGAAAAGCTAGGTTTGTCAGTGCTAGGGATAAGGCCAGAAGATGATTTCATAGGATAAGATAAGCGGTCTATATGATTGAGTAAACGGATAATTGAGCGAACGGATGATTAAGTGAACGACAGCTATTATGCCATGACAAGCCGCTCTGACCCAAAAAAGATAGCATAATACCGATGATATCCATACAGAAGTCGCCCTCGACATTTGCTACCCTTATTCTCATCTATTTGTACTCTAAGCTTTATAAGGATTATCTATGTCTACTATTAAAAAGTTATTTTCAAGTCCTGCAACGCTGCCCATCGCTTTGTATACTAGCTCGCAAGTCTATGCTATAGAGCAAGATTGGTTTGCTGATGGCTATAGCAGTTTTGCTTTGATGCAGCAGGCCGCTTGGCAGATGGCGCAGCGCATTATAGACGTTGACGATATCGTGCAAAGTCAAAAAAGTCGCAGGCTGAGTCATGAGAATACCCACCTCACAGCTCAGCAATACAACAGAGACAAGCGCGCCGTTATTTGGGCGGGGCGAGGTAACAATGGCGGTGATGGCTGGCTGATTGCTTTATATTTACAGCGGGCAGGCTGGCAGGTCAAAGTTATGACCGTTGGCATGGCCGCTATCGACAAAGAAGAGAGTAATGACTCAAACAATAGCGATGAGACAGAGCAGGTCAGTGATACCCTTAAAGCCCAGCGCTTAACACTGACCGCTGGTTGCTCTTATCTACGTTTTGAAGATCAGGGTTTTAAAGATAAGGAGTTTGATGAGAGTGATTTCCCTAGAGCAGATGTCTATATCGATGCGCTCTTTGGTATCGGCCTAGATCGCCTACCAACAGGTATTTATCAGCAAGCGATTACCACTTTTAACCGGCTGACTGAGCGTGACTGTGCTTTGGCAGTAGCGGTAGATGTTCCTAGTGGTCTTGTGGCCTCAACAGGACAGGTGTTTGAGCGTTTGGCAGTACGTGCTGATATTACTTTATGCCTTGTCGCGCGTAAGCTTGGTTTACATACCAAAGATGGTAAAGACTATGCTGGTGAAGTTTTGGACATTCCGCTCATACCTATCACTTCTAAACCTATCGTCTCTAAATCGCCTGCGGCTACTTTATTACAGACCGCTTATGCTTTAGCGCCGCGTCAACAAAATAGCTATAAAGGTAGTTATGGTCACGTGTTAATAATAGCTGGCAATCGTGTGGATGGCTCGCAAGGCATGGGCGGCGCAGCAATTTTATCAGCATCAAGTGCTATGGCAACTGGAGCCGGCAAAATTACGGTAGCTTGTCACGACGCTTTTCATGGAGCACTACTGACCTCATTACCAGATGCAATGACTATCGATCTGCATGATGTCGAAGGTGTCAAAACCTTGATTAAAGATGCTAGCGTTATCGCTATAGGCATGGGACTTGGCCGAGATGATAAGGCCAAAGCCTTATTTATCGCTTACCTAAACGCGGCCATCGAAGCGGATAAAGCTATAGTCATTGATGCGGATGGCTTATACCATTTAGCGACCTTACAAAGTGATGAGCATGAGTTAGTTAAAGCACTAAAAGCACATAGTACTCAGCATAAAGTGTATCTGACGCCGCATAGTGGCGAGGCGGCTATGCTATTAAATAAAGAAATTAGCGAAATAGAAGAAGATCGCTTAACCGCCATCAAGCAAGCTGCGGATCAGTATGGTGGCAATTGGGTACTAAAAGGAGCAGGGACGCTTATATTAGAGCAGAATCTACATGATAAAAATAATAATAAACCGAAGGTATATGTCTGTGCTACTGGCAATGCAGGAATGGCAACGGCGGGCATGGGCGATGTGTTATCAGGAGTATGCGCAGGGCTGTTAGCGCAGCTAGACTTGGCTGATGAGGCGCGCAGTCTCAGACAGGCTGTGCTTGTTCACGGCTTAGCAGGTGATGCCTTACTGAATCAATTAACAAGTGATAAGGCTGGCGTTGCTAGTGGCTTATCGCTGAGAGTAGGGCAGCGCGGCATGCAGGCGCAAGATATGCCAGCGGCTGTTCGCTCTGTGATGGAGGCATTAATAGTACCTCATCGATAATATAGGTTTTCTCAAACCGTTTATAAGCTCGCTTAGTATATTGAGCGAGCTTAGTTTTGTTAGCTACAATACTGGCTAATCGCTTGTTGTACTCGTTCACGCTTGAGCTCAATCTCACGGCTGTCTAGATATTCGCGATTACCACTTGCGTCCATCTCATAAATGCGCCCACCCACATTGAGGTTGGTTAAGTTATTACGTAGTGATTGGCAGCGCTGGGCATTGGCGTTGGCTTCTTGTTCTTTGATACGAGCCTCGAGCTGAGCGACTCGCTGAGCTTCAGCGTCTCTAGGAGCAGTATCTGGACTATCGCTAGTTCTATTAGCCATTTGGCCGGCATCAGTTTGACGACCATCACTGCGAAACTCAATCATCTCAACGTTTTCGCCATTATGCGGGGCGTGTTGGCTATATTTAATCTCCCCATGCGCTCCAATAGACTTGTAAACCTGAATCGCATGACTGGCATTCATAGACAATAACAAAATACTACAAGTCGATAAGCCAAAAACAAGCTTAGAGGCGATAGTTGTCAAGGGGGCGTAAGCCATTTTCAGAATCCTTTTTGCCAATGAGAAAACAGGAGGTGTTTATCTATCGATATCTATAGGTAAGCATTAAAGCCTAGCCACATTATACATAATTAAAAAAGCTTAGCTCAATTAAAAAGCCTAACTTCATTTTAGTAAAAATCTTTAAAACTAAATACCAATTATTTTGTTTCAAAGGGAGTTGTAAAACTTATAGTTGGGCTTAGGCTTCATAAGTTTCTCTTGACAATAATAGCCAAAACAGTGACTATAATAACAGTTGGTCAGTGAGCGGCATTTATAATTTTGCCGTAGCACTTGAAAACAAAGTCTCTTAGGCTGCTTATCGGTGGCTTGATAGCTTTATTTTCTTTGTGACAATAGCAGAGCAGGGATAGCGGTCATTCATTGGCCTATTGTTGGTTGTGCTATTTGTCTCCGGACTTATCGGTCTACAATGACTAAGATAAACTTATTATTTTTAACCCTTTACCGCCAAGTCGGTTTGTTGCCATGAGTAATGGCGTATCAATGCTACAAACTAGTTTTGATACCATAAGCTTAAAAGGTGAATCGCTTACGCAAAGACACTAAGAGGCAATTATCATAATTGTTATTAGTGAGTTTGAGCTCTTTTATCTTTAGCGGTTCAGTGACTCATTAGCCTTTATTGGTAGTAACGCACTATTGGTATTTGATTGGTATCTAAATAATAAGCCTCTTTTATAGATGCACTCGCATCTAGTCATCATATATCGATATACCTCTTTAAGCTGACCTTAAAATAGCTGTGTTCAAGTAGCAAGCTGCTTTATGCTTTTTATAAAGCCAAGCTGTTTTTGCATAGTGAGTAGATACTCTTCTATGGACAAAGATAAGCACAACTTTGGGTAGTAGATGTCGGCACAATAAGTCTTTGTGCTCTGATCTATACTCATAAAAGCTGCATCTGCGCTGTAAATAAAGGTGATGATAGTGACGCAAACTACGCAAAGTCCGAATATGACCGGACACACGCAAACGGCTAACGCCGCCAAACATTTTGAAGAAAAGCAACAGCAGCTAGCTGAGAATGAGCCTGTCATGCTCTCTGGCGCTGAGATGCTAATACAAGCGCTGACTGACGAAGGCGTTAAGTATATCTTCGGTTATCCCGGCGGCGCGGTTCTACATATCTATGATGCGCTATTTCAGCAAGAAGTCATTGAGCATATTCTAGTGCGTCATGAGCAGGCGGCAGGCCATATGGCCGATGCCTATTCGCGAGTGACAGGCAATACGGGTGTTGTGCTTGCCACCTCTGGCCCAGGCGCGACCAATACGGTAACGGCTATTGCCACGGCCTTTATGGATTCAGTGCCAATGGTAGTCATCTCAGGACAGGTCCCTAGTAGCCTAATTGGTGAAGATGCGTTCCAAGAGACTGACATGGTTGGGGTCTCGCGCCCAATCGTCAAGCATAGCTTTCAAGTGCGCCATGCCAGCGAGATCCCTACCATCGTCAAAAAAGCCTTTCATATCGCAAGCTCAGGTCGTCCAGGCCCAGTCGTTATCGATGTGCCAAAAGACATGACAGCGCCGAGCGAAAAATACGTTTATGAGTACCCAGAATCGGTATCCATGCGCTCTTACCAGCCATCACAAAAAGGCCATGGCGGTCAGATTAAACGCGCGGTCGAGACTTTATTAGCGGCGAAGCGCCCAGTGGTCTACTCAGGTGGCGGCGTGATTTGGAGCAATGCTTATGAAGAGCTTCGCGATCTTGCGCACCGTTTGAATCTGCCTGTGACCAATACGCTAATGGGTTTAGGGGCTTTTGATGGTACCGACGAGCAGTTCCTCGGGATGCTTGGTATGCATGGTACTTATGAAGCCAATATGAGTATGCATCATGCTGACGTCATCCTAGCGGTAGGAGCGCGTTTTGATGATCGCGTCACCAATAATGTCAAAAAATTCTGCCCGAATGCAACGATTATTCATATTGATATCGATCCGGCTTCTATCTCAAAGACTATCTTCGCTCATATTCCTATCGTTGGCGATGTCAAATCTGTCTTGACTGATATGCTTGATAGCATTGGACATGATAAAGAGCTTGATCAGCCAGCATTAACTGATTGGTGGTCACAAATCAATGAGTGGCGTAAGCGTCATGGCCTACGTTATGACACTAGCACCGAAGATGGTATTAAGCCGCAAAGCGTCGTACAAGCTTTAGACAAAGTGACCAATAGTAATGCTATTATCACAAGCGATGTCGGTCAGCATCAGATGTTTGCCGCGCTGTATTATACCTATAGAGAGCCGCGCCAATGGTTAAACTCAGGCGGCCTTGGCACTATGGGTGTGGGCTTGCCTTATGCTATGGCAGCCAAATTAGCTTGTCCAGATCGCGACGTGGTATGTATCACCGGTGAGGGCTCTATCCAGATGAATATCCAAGAGCTGTCAACGTGCTTACAGTACAATCTGCCTGTCAAAATCTTGAACATCAATAACGCGCAGCTTGGTATGGTTAAGCAGTGGCAAGACATGCTATATGAAGGTCGTCATGCTCAGTCCTACATGAACTCTTTACCTGATTTTATCAAGCTCGCTGAGAGCTATGGGCATGTTGGGATCAAGATTACTGATCCTGAAACCATGGAAGCACAGTTAGCAGAAGCTATGGCGATGACTGACAAGCTAGTATTTATCGATGTCTATGTAGATCGCAATGAACATGTTTATCCGATGCAAGTGGCTGGACAGACGATGCGTGATATGTGGCTAACCAAAGGGGAGCGTACTTAATGCAACAACCACATCTGATCTCGGTATTAATGGAAAACGAAGCAGGGTCGTTGTCGCGATTGGTCGGCTTATTCTCGCAGCGCGGCTACAATATCGAGACTTTGAACGTCGCCCCAACTGATGATCCTACAATCTCGCGTTTGACGCTAACGACGATCACGTCTCCAGAGAAAATAGAGCAAATCACTAAGCAGTTGCATAAGCTTATTGAAGTCGTTAAAGTGCTTAACTTATCCGAAACAGTTCATGTTGAGCGTGAGCTGATGCTGATTAAAGTGCGCGCGACTGGTAATGTCCGTGAAGAGATTAAACGTAGCGCAGATATCTTTCGCGCGCAGATCGTCGATGTCAATGCCAGCTTATACACCATCCAGATCGTCGGTGATAAAGCCAAGCTCGATGGTTTCATTGAGACTATAGGCCGTGAGCGCGTACTTGAAGTCGTCCGCTCTGGGGTGATAGGTATTGCCCGCGGTGAAAAAACGCTAAGTATATAAAACTCATTTTAAGTTTGATATCGAAATTAACACTGTCAGTTATCAGGACTTTAAAACTGATAACTTAAAATTAACAACAAGCTTATAGCGTACAATCAATTAATACATTGGCGATACTATAAGTGTTACTAGCCATGGCTCTCCATGATTAAGGAAAAGGACTCTGTATGAACGTTTTTTATGATAAAGACTGTGATTTATCTATCATCCAAGGCAAAAAAGTCGCTATTATCGGTTATGGCTCACAAGGCCATGCCCATGCGCTAAACCTGCAAGACTCTGGCGTAGACGTCACAGTTGGTCTACGTGCTAACTCTAGCTCTCGCAAAAAAGCTGAAAACGCTGGCTTAAAAGTCGCAGACGTCGCTGAAGCGGTAAAAGCCGCTGACGTGGTCATGATTCTGACGCCTGATGAGTTCCAAAAAGAGCTGTATAAAAATGAGATCGAACCCAACATCAAAGAGGGCGCTACCTTAGCTTTCGCTCATGGTTTTGCGATTCATTATAATCAAGTCGAGCCGCGTAAAGATCTTGATGTCATCATGGTCGCGCCAAAAGCGCCTGGTCATACCGTGCGTAACGAGTTCACTAAAGGCGGCGGTATCCCTGATCTTATCGCTGTCTATCAAGATGCCTCTGGTCAAGCCAAGCAATTAGCTTTATCTTATGCAGCAGGTGTGGGCGGTGGTCGTTCAGGTATTATCGAGACAACTTTCAAAGATGAGACGGAAACGGATCTATTTGGCGAGCAAGCGGTACTTTGCGGCGGCGCAGTAGAGCTGGTCAAAATGGGCTTTGAAACCCTGACCGAAGCTGGCTATGCTCCAGAGATGGCTTACTTTGAGTGCTTGCATGAGCTCAAACTTATCGTCGATCTCATGTATGAAGGCGGTATCGCTGATATGAACTACTCTATCAGTAACAACGCTGAATACGGCGAATACGTCACAGGTACCGAGGTCATCAATGAGCAATCACGTGAGGCGATGCGCAATGCGCTAAAACGCATCCAGTCAGGTGAGTATGCCAAGATGTTCATCTCTGAGGGCGCAACCAACTATCCATCAATGACTGCGCGTCGTCGTAACAACGCTGAGCATCAAATCGAGATCACTGGTGCCAAACTACGCGGCATGATGCCTTGGATCGGTGGTAACAAAATCATCGATAAAGATAAAAACTAAAGCCAACCTGAATAAGGTGTCTTTGTAGTTTTGGGACTTAAGTTTTAAAGTCTAAGTCTTTAAAATCTAAGTACTTAAAATATAAGTACTTAAAATATAAGTTCTAAGATTTTAGTTTCAATCAAAATACTAACCCATGCTATCCGCTCGATGGCATGGGTTTTTTATAAGTAAAAAGTTTATAGTAGAAAAAGCGCCGTCTAGTCCAACAAGGATCTTGAAAACGAGTAGACATTGCCTCATATAAGCACTCAGCTTAGTCTCTGAATCAGTATTTGTAGTGCTCGATATGCTTTTTAAGTCGTTACTGCATGAGTCATTATCATGATTACTATGAATGTATGGTTTACAACTATCGATCTAAAAGCGCGATTTATGTGCTTCTCTCCAGACTAAGCAAAAAATAAGACAAAATTAAATTTAATGTTAACTATAGGTTGTGTTGTGCAAATATCAAATCCAGACTGGCTAACGCCGCAGTTCGTATATATTACTCTTAGCGCCGTAGTCGCTGTTTTGATTTGGATTGAGTGCTCAATGCTCAAGCGCAGTGACGGTAAGCTACCTAAGTCAGCGCTATTTAGGTTCAGCTCATTTGCAGATACCGCTTGGTTTTTTGTCTCAACTATCGCCTTGTACGCTATAGATTTAGCACCAATTGCTGTGGCTGTGCCCGCCGCTTATGGTATTTATACTGTTTTTGGCTGGATATATGGCACGCGACTACTAAAGCGCAAAGGCATTCCAGACTCACCTGCAGATTTGGTGGTACCCGTCAAATATATAGCGTATAGCCAATCTTTTGCATTGATATTCTTCGCTCTGTGTTTATTAGTATTAGCGTCACCTTGGTTACCTATAGCAAGTTAAAGCTTCTCTATTATTTATGGACATAAGACTTACTCATTGGCAAGGATTAACAATTAAAACTTTACAAAAATACCTAATTTAACCTGTCACTATTGATAAAAACTGCTATAATCGAAGAGTACTCATAGGCTGCAAGCCAATAACGGTAAGCAATCGCTAAGATAAATTATTGTGTTAGGTTAAGGGTTCAATCCAAAAGCAGATGGGTATTTATCAATTAATCGGTGATGACTGATGTCGCACCAATCGTTTAAGAGTTAGGAAAAATTATGTCTGATAAAGTTGAAGGCACCGTAAAGTGGTTTAATGAAGCTAAAGGCTTTGGTTTCATCGCACAAGATAATGGCGGTCAAGATGTATTTGCTCATTACAGCGCTATCCAAGGTAGTGGTTTCAAAACACTAGCGGAAGGCCAAAAAGTGTTATTCGTTTTAGGTGAAGGCCAAAAAGGTCCACAAGCTGAGCAAATCGAAGCGCTATAAGTGTATTTACTATAGGGGATAACTGATATCAGTTACTCTTATCTATAGATCTACACGCACAAATGACTATGTTGTGAGAACAACAAACCTATTGTTTAGACTGTATAGCAAAAGCAACCTTTCATCGGGTTGCTTTTTTTTGTCTAAATTTTGGATAAATTGTACAAAAGGCTATCTGCAAATACCTCGATAGCGCTTTGAGAGACAACTGTTTTTGAAGTAAAGCATTACTTACTCATGTTCAACAGTTTGCAGGAGATAATAAAAAGAAAGTAACAAGCGAATCTTGTCTGATATCTTACAATGAATGTCATCTACAAAAACAAAACGACTAGGATAAGAATATGGATTGGCAAACTTGGTTTTCGATTAATTGGCAACAAGTTGTCGGTATAGCACTGTCAGTTATCGGCTTTTATTTTTGTCTGATATTGTTTACTCGTATTGTTGGTTTACGTAGCTTCTCGAAGTTATCGAGTTATGACTTGGCTATGACTGTCGGTATCGGTAGCATATTGGCATCAACCGTATTGTCAAAATCAACGTCGCTGCTGCAAGGCGTGTTTGCTATTGGGATGCTGTTCACGCTGCAAGCAGTACTCTCCATCATTAGACGAAAGTTCAAGCCATTTAAAGCGCTTATAGATAATCAGCCTATTATCTTGATGGCGAATGGAGCGTATCTTTATGACAATCTAAAAGAAGCAAAGCTTAGCGAGAACGATATCAAACAAATCCTACGTAAAAATGGCATAAAATCTAAATCAGAAGTTTTTGCAGTGATTATGGAGACGACAGCTGACATAAGCGTTATAAAATCTAGCGATACCAGTCCTGATTGGTCGCTATTTGACGATATTCGCGATAATGAGATTTTGGTAACGACCTACGATAATGGTATTGAGCAGCAAAGTAGGGTAGACGTATTTTCGAAATAATAACAAAACGTTAAGCAATTTGCAGGTGACAGATGCTATAAAGGGTACTAATAACAAGGCTTTAGGAAAACGAGCAAAGCTATCATTGTTTTAATTATAGTATTTATTCAAATGCTTATAAATTTATGACCCATTATTCACGGCGTCATCTTGACCTAAAAGCCTTGCTCACGCAAGATAGTCGGGTCTTATAAGCTAAGCGTAAATATTTACCACATCCCAGTTTACTGACTATAGTAAACTTATGTGTCAAAGGTAAGATTAATAAAAGTAAGATTTATATTAGCCATCAATGAATGGCTTTAATTCATAATATTCATAAACGAGGAACGTATGAAAGCATTAGTCGCGGTCAAGCGTGTCATTGATTATAACGTAAAAGTTCGTGTCAAAGCTGATAACTCAGGTGTCGACTTATCGAATACTAAGATGTCTATCAACCCATTTGATGAAATCGCTGTAGAAGAGGCAGTACGCCTAAAAGAAGCAGGCGTCATTGATGAGATTATCGTCGCGTCAATCGGACCAAAAGAGTCACAAGAGCAGATCCGTGCAGCTTTAGCACTAGGTGCTGATCGTGGTGTACTCGTCCAAACTGATGAAAAACCATATCCGCTACAAGTTGCTAAAATCTTAAAAAACATCGCTGAGAGCGAGAGCACTGATATCATCTTGTTAGGTAAGCAAGCTATTGATGATGACAACAACCAAACCGGTCAGATGCTAGCGGCGCTGATGGGCGTAGGTCAAGGTACTTTCGCTTCAGAGGTCAAAGTAGAAGGCGATAAAGTCAACGTCACTCGTGAGATTGATGGTGGTTTGCAGACCGTTGCTTTAGATCTACCGGCTATTATCACTACTGATTTACGTCTAAATGAGCCACGCTATGCTAAGCTACCAAACATCATGAAAGCAAAGAAAAAGCCACTTGATGAAAAGACACCAGCTGATTTTGGTGTAGATATGGCTTCTAAGCAGCAAATCACTAAGGTTGAGCCGCCAGCAGAGCGTCAGGCAGGTATCACTGTGAAGTCTGTAGATGAGTTGGTTGATAAGCTAAAAAATGAAGCTAAAGTAATCTAATATTGACTATATATTTGGCAAAGTGATATGCATAGTTTCTTTTAAAATCCGTCTGATTAAAAGATAGAGTGGGGACTGGAGAATAGGACATATTACAAAAGCTGTCATCATAGATATTAAAGCACATAAACGATTACGCGAATATATAAAGGACAAAAACAATGGCCATTTTGGTATATGCAGAACATGACAATGCCAGTCTAAAAAAGGCAACCTTAAATACTATCGCTGCGGCAAAGCAAATGGGCGATGACGTCCATGTATTAGTCGCTGGCAGTAGCGCTCAAGCAGCAGCTGATGAAGCAGCAAAAGCTGAAGGTGTTAGCAAAGTCTTATTAGCGGATAATGCCGCTTACGAGCATCAGCTAGCCGCAAACGTTGCGCTATTGGTAGCTGATATTGCTGGAGACTATAGCCATATTGTTGCCGCTGCGACCACAACCGGTAAGAACTTTATGCCTCGCGTTGCAGCGCTACTTGACGTTAGTATGCTGTCTGAGATCTCAGCAGTAGTAGACGCGCATACTTTTGAGCGTCCTATTTATGCTGGTAACGCGACTGCGACAGTGAAAACCTCAGAAGAAAAAGTAGTTGTCACCGTACGTACGACCGCTTTTGACCCTGTAGCAAGTGAAGGTGGTTCAGCCTCTGTTGAAACTATCGATAATGTACAAGACGCAGGTAAGTCAAGCTTCGTTAATGAAGAGATGGCAGCCTCAGATCGTCCAGAGCTGACTTCAGCTGGTATTGTCGTCTCAGGTGGTCGTGCCTTGGCAAATGGTGAAAACTTCACTAAATACATTGAGCCATTAGCAGATAAGCTAGGCGCTGCTATCGGTGCATCACGCGCCGCTGTAGACGCAGGTTATGTGCCAAACGACATGCAGGTCGGTCAAACAGGTAAGATTGTTGCGCCGCAGCTTTACATCGCCGCTGGTATCTCTGGTGCGATTCAGCATTTAGCAGGTATGAAAGACTCTAAAGTTATCGTTGCGATCAATAATGACCCAGAAGCGCCTATTGCTAGCGTTGCCGATTACTTCTTAGAAGCAGATCTATTCGAAGCTTTACCTGAATTGACTAGCAAAGTATAAAGCTCAACGCTTTTGACTACTAAGAAACTTAATTTGTATCATATAAGCCCTGCTATCATATAGCGGGGCTTTTTATTGAGCTGACTATTGGACTGATTATTAGACTAAGATTATATATTGAGTCGACCTTATATTTTATAAAAATCCGCTTTATAGTAGTTTGAAGTAGTGTTGGTTAGGGTGGGGTTATCGGATAGAGGCTGCGTTTAGGCTACTATATGACTCTACAATGCTATTGAGATAATTGTCACGGACGAGAAGGTAGAGAATCAGTATGAATGCAATTTTACAGTTAGAACCGACTTGGCAGCAGTGGATCGCAAACAATATAAATCGCGGCGTCGCTTATCATAAAATCATTAATACGCTTTTTGAGAGAGGTTTTTATGGCGCAGCCTATGAGCTAATGTCGCAGCAATCAGGTACGATCAATATTCCTTATATGGATATGAGCCATAACTCGATAGTGCTGCCGGATAAGACGGTGAGACTGGCATCGACTTTTTATCCTCCTTTTGTCGCCGTTATCGAGGGCTTCTTAAGTCATAAAGAGTGTGATCAACTGATAAGCAGTGCTGAAGGTAATATGCGAGACTCTCGAGTTGTGAGCCCTGTCGATGGTACTTTTGCAGAGCACGATGCTAGAACCAGTAAAAGCCATGGCTTCCAGCGCGGTGCTACGCCTTTGATAACGACAATAGAAAATAGGATAGCAGCCCTATTACATTGGCCAGTGGTTCATGGAGAAGGGTTACAGGTTTTAAAATATGGTAAGGGCCAAGAATATCGCCCACATTATGATTTTTTTGATCCTAAAAACGCAAATTATCAAAAAAACATCGGTAAAGGTGGTCAACGCGTCGGTACTTTGCTGATGTATCTATCGGATGTCGAGGCGGGCGGTGGTACTAACTTTCCAAAGATAAATCTAGAAGTCAGACCCAAAAAGGGCATGGCATTATATTTTGCTAACACCAAGTTTGACGGCAGTATCGAACCTTTAAGCTTACACGCAGGCATGCCAGTAAATAAAGGCACGAAGTTTTTGGCCACTAAATGGCTACGAGCAAACCCTTACGTCAGTTAGCGTGAAGTTTCTAGCGTGAAGTTTAAGGAGGTTTAGCTATACTGTCTTTGCCGTAACGTCTCGTATAGACACAGCGACCCTGCGATAGCCACATTTAAGCTCTCTTGACCATTGGGCTGCGGTAGCGCAATAGGGGTCGCGCACTGCATGAGCTCATCACTCACCCCTTGGCCTTCGTGTCCCATTATCCACGCAATAGGGCTACGTAAGTCATAGTCATAAATCAAGGTATCTGTATGAGAACTAGTCGCAAGTAGCGGCGTTTGTACTTGCTGCAAGATATCTGTTATAGCTAAGTTTTCGTAGATGTTCAGAGCAAACTGAGCACCCATGCCGGCTCGTAGGGTTTTGGGCGACCATGCCTGCGCGGTGTTCGTGCTACAAAGCACGGTCTCGATACCGACCGCCGCTGCCGTACGAAGTAAGGTGCCTACGTTACCACTATCTTGTACATCATTTAAGATCAAGCAGTCATGATCAATTGTAGGCAGAGCTGGGGCCGGTATATCGATTATCGCCATAATATCTACGCCTGCCCCTAAGCTGCGAAAGCTGGCGTAGAGCGAATCGGCGACAGTCAAAATACTGGTATAAGTAGGCAGGCGCGCTAATAGCTGCTGTACCTCAGGGTGGCTATGTGCCGACTGCGCTAATAGTACTTGCACTAAGGGGTAGTCACTGCGCAGAGCTGCGTCCATTAAGTGAATGCCCTCTATGACCGTTTGTCCTTGCTTTTTTCGCTGGCGAGCTTGAGTTAAGAGTGCTTTGGCCCGCTTTACGGTTTGATTCTTATCAGAGGTAATCAGCTCAATAGGAGTAGAGGTCATAGCAGCCTGCTTAAAAGGTGATAATGAAAATAAAAACTGCAAGGATGATAGAAATAGAGCCAGTCAAAGGGCCGCCGATAAGGTTGATCTCAGTAACTCCTTATCAGCGTTACTTTAGCTAATTAAGCTTACGACTCATTATGAGCGCTATGGAGCTGTTTGACATAAGCGACTTCGTTTTTGCTACCGAGCACCACCGGTACACGTTGATGGATATCGGTGGGTTCGATATCTAGTATACGTGTGATAGCGTCGGTTGCCATGCCGCCTGCACGCTCTATAAGTAAGCTCATCGGATTGGCTTCATACATTAAGCGCAGTTTACCGGCTTTGTTGGGGTCTTTAGTGTCGAATGGATAAGTAAACAGACCGCCGCGGCATAAGATTCGGTGCACATCGCCGACCATGGCCGCAACCCAGCGAGTGTTAAAATCGCGGCCACGAACGCCAGTCTTGCCAGCGATTAGCTCATCGATATACTGCTGCATAGGCGGCTGCCAATAGCGATAGTTCGAGGCATTGATAGCGTACTCGCTAGTATCCGCTGAGATCTGTACTTGCTCTTCGATTAGCAAATAGTCGCCGCTATCGGGATCTAAGCTAAACATAGCGACGTTATCATCTATAGTCAAAGTAAGAACCGTAGAGGTGCCGTACAATAGATATCCTGCTGCTAGTTGTTGATTGCCAGCTTGCAAAAAGTCTTCATCAGCGCTGATTTGACCTTGACGCTGGTAGGGCAAAATAGAAAAAATAGTACCCACTGCCATATTGATATCGATGTTCGATGAGCCATCTAGAGGATCAAACAAGATAAGTAGGCTACCGTCCTTATTGGCAGGTGTGGCGTGATCGAGCTCTTCTGATGCTACTCCAGCACAATGTTTGTTGTCTGCTAAAGCTTCTAGCAATAAGTCATTGGCTAACACATCGAGCTTTTTTTGCTCTTCGCCTTGCACGTTTTGATTACCCGCTTCTCCTAAGATGTCCGCTAGCGCGCCTTTTTGAAGCAGTTGTGAGATCGTCTTACCCACATCAGTAACCGTCGTAATAAGCTCAGTGACCGCAGGGTTTGCGGAGTGGTGATTTAGATATTGTGCCAAGGTCATCATAGGGTTTCCTAAGAGATATAAAGGTAGAGGTTAAAAGTATAGGATAGTGTGGGTTCAACACACTCTACATACAATATAAGTAACTATTATTATAAGTAACTATTATTTTATTCTTATCTAGTGCTATCTGGACTTGCAAAAACTATTAAAAAGGCAATAATGCTTCACGTCATAAATGAGCGTGATAAATAGATAATACGGGACCCTTGTACGACTATAAAAATCAGCTACACTATCGTTATGACGGACATTACTACTGATTTGTTATTATCATTATCGACGACAGCAATGCAGTCACGTAAAGTGTAGCAAATAAGTACTACAAAGTCTTTTTGTCTGTAATTATAGGCTTGCTGTTTGCTTACAATATTATCGCTTAGAGCCTTTAGATATATATTAAACTTATTTTATAAAATCTTTCTACTACATCAATAATAAAGATTCGTGACTATGCCAACTTCTAATGATATCCGTTCAACCGCCAATATCTCGCTCACAGACTACGCTAAGGTCGATCCTCGCGCTATCCATAAGCAGCTCGATATTTCGCTGAGTCGCCCGCAGCTCAATGATGATGGCAGCATTCGCCACTTCTTAGGAGTGGAAGGACTTAATAAGGCGCAGCTTCAACGCATCATCGCTAAGGCCGAGACTTTTATCGATGAAAAAGGTCAATTGTTAAACCGGCCTGAGCTTGAGGGTTGTACGGTCATGAACTTGTTCTTTGAGCCCTCAACGCGGACACGCACCACCTTTGAGGTAGCTGAAAAACGTCTGGGCGCTAATGTGCTCAATATCGATATTGCGCGCTCAAGTACCAAAAAAGGGGAGAGTTTACGCGACACGCTATGGAACTTGCAAGCGATGACCGCGGATATTTTTGTGGTGCGTCATTCGGCCTCAGGGGCAGCGCATTTTATGGCTACAGAGGTCACCCCAGATATTGCCATTATCAATGGCGGTGATGGCTGGCACGCGCATCCGACCCAAGGTATGCTCGATATGCTCACCATCCATCGTGAAGCGCCGCGCCCATTTGAAGAGCTATCGGTGGCGATTATTGGCGACATTAAACACTCAAGAGTCGCGCGCTCAGATATTAGTGCGCTACAAACGTTAGGGGTCAAGGACATTCGAGTCATTGCGCCGCGCACACTTTTGCCTAAAGGTATTGAACGTTTTGGCGTAAACGTCTATGAGGATATGAATGAATGCGTGGCCGACTGTGATGTCATCATGGGGCTGAGAATACAGAACGAGCGGATTGGCTCGCCGCTACTGGCCTCATCGAGTGAGTACTACAAACATTATGGCATCACCCCTGAGCGCGTTGCGCTAGCGAAGCCTGATGCCCTCATTATGCATCCGGGGCCGATGAATCGCGGTATTGAGATTGCCTCTAGTGTGGCAGATGGCGCCCAGTCAGTGATCCTAAAGCAGGTCAGTAATGGGGTGGCTATTCGTATGGCGGTATTGGCTTTGGCGATGGAAGGACAGCGCGCGCATCAAGCAGCTCGTAGCTAATCTCATTTAGTAGAGTATAGGGTCAAGCCCTAGTATCTTACTATGCTATTTTATTCTTATTTATCCCGCTTATTGATACGGTAATAACGCTCATGACAACCCTCACAAGTTCAGACACTCAAATGCACGACTTACTCCCAGAAGCTTTCAAAAAATCACTGCCAAGCACGGCGACAGCTCAGTTAGCAACATTGACAGCCAATCGCGAGATGTGGGTACTACCGCCATTAGTAGATCTATGCGCGCGTCTGCGCGAGCCGGGGCAACAGCAGCATGGCACGCTAATCTCAGAGGGTCGTGCTGCTCGCGGTAATGGCTTTTTGCATGTGGTGATTCCGCCGGATACCAACCCTATCTTAGAAAATGGCTCGCTGCTTAAGGGTCTGCGTGAGCGCGCACTTGAAGATGGCGGTATTTATTTGCATATCCTTGGCGCTTTGACCGAAGGCTTAAAAGGCGATAATCCTTCTAACATTGCCGGTCTAAAAAAAGGCGGCTGTATCGCTGTCTCTAATGCCCGTCAGCCTTTCGCTAATGATTTAGTGCTATTGCGCACCTTGGAGTATGCCGCCACTTTTGGTCTAAAAGTATTTTTTTATCCTGATGAGCCGAGTCTGTCGGGTGAAGGGGTCGCGCATGAAGGCTACATTGCGTCTTATCATGGTCTGCAAGGTATTCCGTGGATCGCTGAAACCGTCGCCTTATCGAAGCAGTTATTGATGGTGGAGGAGACGGGTATCGCTGCGCACTTTAGCCAATTGTCTTGCAAGTCTTCAGTGGAGCTGATGCGCTGGGCAAAAGATAAAGGTCTGCCGGTGACGTGCGATGTAGCTATGCATCAATTGTATCTCACTGACGATAACTTGGAAGGGTTTAATGCTCAAGCTTACGTGTTGCCGCCGCTCCGTAGTAACACCGATCAGCAAGCGCTGCGCCGTGGTCTACAAGATGGCACCATAGATGCGATTTGCAGCCATCACGAACCTCTTAATGTAACTGCCAAAAAAGCGCCTTTTGCTGAGAGCACCCCAGGTATTTCTAACTTTGATACTTTTATGGCGCTTGCTTGCCAGCTGGTACGCGATGAGATCTTAACTCTAGAGCAACTGGTCGATAAGATATGCCTTAATCCTGCCAAAATTGCTGGTATCAGCGCGCAGTATGAAAACACTGGCGGCGCAATTTTAGTCGATCCGAATGTAGAGTGGCAAGTGACAAGCGAGACGATGCTGTCTAATGGTAAAAACACTCCGTTCTTTGCGCAGCAGCTGCAAGGCCGAGTTGTGGAGACTTTCTTTGTCTAACATAGTTAGGCAAAAGACCAGCGCGGCTAGCGAATCGATAAAAGCGGTCGCCATTTATGAGATTGTTAAAGGCGTGGGCGCGCTACTAGGTGCCGGAGCATTATGGCTATGGCATAGCGATCTTGAAGATTGGTTAGCGACTGCAACGCACTCTTGGCAGCAGTACTTTGGGCAGCTATTAGCGCCGCAGGTTGAGAGTGTCGTTGCGATTGCGCAGCGCGCCAGTCAAAATTGGCCATTATTTTTGCTGTTTATCTGTGCTTACGCGAGTATTCGTTTTATCGAGGCGTATGGCTTGTGGCAGGATAGGACGTGGGCTTATTGGTTTAGCGTGCTTGGTTACGGTATATTTATCCCAGTTGAAGTGTACTATTTCATCACTAGCGCTTTTGACTGGTTTAAGTTATTTATCCTCGTATTAAACATTATCATTGTCATAGTGGTTTATCGTAATATGAAGCGTAAAGGTTTAATATAAAAGTGCTGCTAGTCCTTGAGATGTATTTTGTATTCATAAACGGAGCAGCTATGACTAAGAATTAGGGTAATAGCTGCTTTTTTTATCTAATTTTACTTTATATCGATTTAACTGCTAGACAGTTCAAGCTTATAAGCCAGCTTTTGAAGGCTTATCATGCCCAATACTTTTTGCGACCCTGCCGACACTCAAGCCTTGTACTAAAATTGAAAATATAACCACCGCATAGGTTAGGGCTAATAAAATGTCACGCTCAGCGCCTATGGGGAGCTGCAATACTAAGGCGACGGATATACCACCGCGCAAACCACCCCAAGTCAACACTTTCCAAGCGCCACCTGGCAAGTCCAGCTGTCGACTAAAGGTCTTTGTGGTCATACCCACGACAATAAAGCGCGCTAGTAGCGCAATGATAATGGTCAAGCCGCCAGCGATAAACAGATTACTAGAATAAGCAATCATTACAATCTCAAGGCCGATTAAGACAAATAAAATAGCGTTCAAAATCTCATCAATCAGCTCCCAAAACAAGTCAACATAATGACGAGTCTGATCACTCATCGCTAATGCACGACCGCGATTGCCTAACATCAGACCCATCATCACCATCGCGAGCGGCCCTGACAGGTGCCAATAGCTGGCGAGCGCATAACCACCGATGACACCAGCTAAAGTCAAGAGCACCTCTTCTTGATAGCTATCGATGCTCTTGATTAAGTAATACAAAATCGCGCCTAACACTAAGCCAAAAACGATACCGCCACCAGCTTCAACCGCTAGGGTGTGCGCCACATAATTAGCCGTTGGAATATCACCACTGGTCAGAATTCCAAGCAAGATGACAAAGATAACGACGCCGATACCGTCATTGAATAATGACTCGCCAGCAATAACGGTCTCTAAGCTTTTGGGCGCGCCAGCAGAGGCCAAAATACCCATCACAGCGATAGGATCGGTTGGTGAGATTAAAGCGCCAAACAATAAGCACCAAATAAAAGGCAAGCTAAAACCTAGTAGCGGCAGCATCAAATAAATCGCTGTCGCAATAAGAAGTGCTGAGACAATAGTACCGATACAAGCCAATATACCAATAGGCAGCTTATAGCGGCGCAAGTCACTAATATTGACATGCAAAGCGCCAGCAAATAGCAGCATAGAGAGCATGCCGTCGAGCAAGACTTCGGTGAAATCAAGCTGCTCTAATAAACTGATCTCATAATCGATCAGCTGATCGAAACCTAAAAACCCCAAAAATATCGCAAAGATTGACAGCAAAATGGATATCACCATCACCCCGATAGTGGTGGGTAAACCAATGAAGCGGTGATTGACGTAGCTTAAAAGCGCAGTTATCGATAAGAAGATAGCGCTGATCTCAAGGATGCTTAGGCCGGAGGTAGATGCCATAAAATTGTCTCAGATAGGTGTTAAAGTAAACTAATTAAAATAAAAGCCACGATGTGTTTTACCGCGCTAAAGCGGCATTAAGTTATCTCGACTGGCTCTCTAATGCTTTGCTAATATGTCTGTCAAAGGTGCTGGTATAAGTAAAATACTGATGCTGCGCATCTTTACTTTGGATAAACTGCCGAGCTTGCCAGCACATATCGAGTAAATCTGTTGTCAGCTCATCATAAGCCAAGTTTTGTTGACCGGCCGCTTCAATGAGTTTTAGCTCATGCAGCAAGGACTGGCGCTGCGCGCTATTGACTCGAGCATAGTTAAGATCGGTTAGCGCTTGGCAAAGCGCTTTGAGCACCATCAGATCAGCAGTCGCATAACGGCGTATCTCACCCAAAGAGGTGTCAATAAAGTCAGATATCTTTGGCGTTTTAGTCACCACTGCCAAGGTAGACGCCCGCGACTGACTCACCGTAACCTCATTGTTATCTTTATTACGCGCCGGATGATAGAAATGATAGGGACTTGGCGGCTGACGGCGCATCATAAGACTTAAGCAAGAGGACAAGGACTGAATGCAGTTCACTGCTGTTTTGGGGTCGTTGATACCAGGAGATAAAGCGCGTATGGCAATCTCAGTGATCTGTCCTAGACTATAGCCGATATCGTTGGTATGTGATGGGCGCTGTTCTAACTCAATACCAGTCGCAAAACGCTGCCAAAACAGTGCGTCAGGAGCGCGCGGCATAATGGCTAAGTTTGAGGTTTTGGTCTTTTGTAAGTAGCTATCATCTCTAGCAGGGCGCTGATAAAAATAGCCTATAATATTCTTATCGGTGACAAAGCTGCCAAGGTTCGTCTGTAATCGGATTATCCCGCCGTAGTCCTTCGCTAAAATAATTAAGGAGTCAATATATATCTGCTGCAGATAACCTGAGGTTGGAGCATAGATGGGCGCAGCTGCCCAAGACAAATAATCATCGATATCCTTATCTGCGGCATCGCGCTGATGCTCGATGTCGCAGGTCTCGCTATACCAATAATCAATATTAGCAATAGCATCATCACTAGCGCCTTGAATCACATGCGAAGCTTGAATCGCATGGACCATATGCTGAATAAAGTACACTAATAATAAAGCGCAAATAATAGCCATAACAATGGCAAAAGTTACTGCCAGCTGCGGAACCCCGAAACTCACGTCAAACTTATGAATCGACTTTAAGACCAAAAGGCTATAACTAAAAGTGCCGATAAAGGCCCCGAGCACTAACTGATTAGAAGTGTCAGTCAAAAAGTTCCGTAGTAGTCTAGGGCCAAATTGTGAGGACGCCATGGAGAGTACAGCGATGGTGATAGAAAAGGTAGTACCCGCCACGCCAAGTACAGCGCCTGCAATCGATGTCATAATAGCGCGCGCGGCATCATCATCACCGGTAAACGCGAAGCTGATGTCTCGAACCGTCTCACGATCTAAACGCTGATCGATAGAGATGAGTAGGGGCGCTAATAGAATGCCTAGGAGTACAAAGGAGGTCGGAATAAACCAATAAGAACCTAGCAGCCGCTCCCAAATGTTTTTTAGACGATCTGGCAGGCTCGTTAGGTTCTGCTTTGATAAAAGACTCGTAAGGTGCTTAAAGCTATGTAAGCTTATAGTGATAAAACGATGCAGTAAGTTTTTGTGCTTATTATTGGTATGGTCACTCACTGCCGCAGACTCCCTATTGTTTATTATTCAGTCGTTATTAACGGTCATTTAATCAAGATAACCTTTAATTAATATGGCTTTTAATCAAGGTGACCTTAAAGCAATGCTTATAAAGGTATTCATCATTCTAGTTCGGCTTATCGGCTTCAGTGATGATATTACCCTCATTAGTAGCCGGACGTCGCTGCAAGGTTTTACGTCTAGTTTTGTGGCGAGCGGTATTGGCGGGTTTTACCTCTCCCTTAGGGATAATAGCTTGTAGATCATCATCATTTTGAGAGACATCACTGTCTTTATCATAAGCTTCAGGCTCAAAAGGCGGCGTCCGCTTATCTTTAAAGGGCTCAGACTTGCCAGCCTTTACTGGATGTTTTTTGCGCGGATGACTATGCGCAAATATAGCAGCTAGTGGCAGGTTTAATTGCTGCTTAGCAAAAGCCTCTGTATCCTCAAACCGATCGACTAGTAAGCTCAGCCATGGCTCTTGATCCTCTAGCGTCATCTCATCAAGCTCGTCTTTAATCGGTAGCGGATAGGGCAGCGTCCGATAAAAATCCCATAGCGTCATTCGGCTCAAATCTTTTTTGAGCACATAATCGTCGTCATCAGTCATAGTGATCAGATTGCTGTCTTTTAGGTAATTAATATAAAGATACCATTTAGGCAGCTCTTTGCGGCCCAAGACGTTACGCAGCTCTACTTCACTGACTACCTCGCCTTTAAGATAACGGCTATAAACTAAGTTGAGCATATCGAGCAAGCTCAGTAATGGATGACGCGGATAGACCTCTTCGGTCTCAAAAATAGTCAAGGTATAGCTGATTTCAACCCCTAGTAATATCAGATTCCAAGACAAATAAATCCATAACAGAAAAATAGGAACCGCGGCAAAAGCACCATAAATCGCCTCATAGCTGGTGAAGTTGGTCATCACCGTACCAAACACATGCTTGAGTAGCTCAAACACCACCGCGACGATAACGCCCGCGATAATAGCGCTTTTCGCTGGTACGCGCGCTTTGGGAATAAACCAATACATACCAATAAAGCCTGCAACGGTAATGCCGAGCGACACCATCTGCACCCAAAACGACCAATCGATACCATACCCAGCTATTTGACGATTTAGAAAGCTCAAGCTTTGCACCGTGCTTGAGACGATAAAAGCCGTCCCTAACACTAAGGGTCCTAAAGTGATAATTGTCCAATAGCGCAGCAGACTTTTGAGACCGCCTGAGCGTTCATCGACGCGCCAAATCTGATTAAAAGCGCGCTCAATAGTGGTCAAAGTCATGATAGTGGTGACAAATAAAATCGCGACACCAATAGCGGTCAAGTTAGTCGACTTTTCGGCAAAATTATTGATGTATTCACTGACTTGCAGGCTCGATTGCGGCAGCAAGTTACTATATATCACCTCGTATATCTGCGCGCGGGCAGAAGCTAGCGCCGGCACTGAAGACAAAATCATCAGTAATACCGTTACGATAGGCACAATCGATAACATGGTTGTGTAGGTCAAAGAGGCCGCTTTTTGCTGGCAATTATCTTCGAAGAAGTGACGAACCAAAAACCGAGTAAACTTAAACCAACGCTGCTGCAAAAAAGGGAGTTTTTGAGTTAATTTTTCCATACTGACCATGTAGAAAGATAGAGGTGAGAATAGTGTAACAAAATGTCCTAGCGTCAGTTGCCACTTATTTGTGTCAAAATGCTAGGCAATACTCGCCGGTTTGCATGTCAGTCAACGACTCGGGCATAATGTAGCCTGCAATTCTATCGTTTCGACAAGTATCAGCCAAAAGGAAGCTTTGCCAATGAGTCAGATTGATCCCTATGTATTAGTGCTATATTACTCAAGTCATGGCACCACGAACGTTTTAGCTTATGCCATTGCTCAGGGGATAGAAGATGCCGGGATGACCGCGCGTATTCGTACGGTGCCGACGGTGGCAGCTGAAACGACTGCAAGCAAAGCGGCAATACCAGATGAGGGCGACCTGTACTGTACTATGGACGATCTCAAGAACTGCGCTGGATTGGCCTTAGGCAGTCCGACGCATTTTGGTAATATGGCTGCCCCCATGAAATATTTTTGGGATAATACAGTGACGTTATGGCTGGCAGGTAATCTACAAAACAAACCTGCATCCGTATTTACCGCAACCGGTTCTATGCATGGCGGTCAAGAGACGACACTATTGACGATGATGTTGCCACTTATGCATCATGGCATGATGATCGTAGGCTTGCCTTATGGTGAGGCGGCGCTCAATCGCACCCAGCGCGGTGGCACGCCTTATGGTGCAAGCCATGTCAGCGGCGCCGCCCATGATCAGCCTATAACCGATGATGAGCGCGAACTGGCCATTGCTCAAGGTCACAGGCTAGCCATTACTGCCCAAGCGCTGTCGCAAGCAAACTGGAAGCGTTAGAGGCTGAGAGCTTATGAGCTCACAGACAAAAAGCTAAACGAAAAACGTGCTATAAATTAGGAAACTACCGCCGCTAATGTCCACAACTTCTACGCCTTCTAAGCAAACATCCGGCCCTAAACCCGCTAAATCCGTCAAGCCAAAAAAGCCTATTGCGCCTATGCAGCAGCGCTTGCTGCTAACTTGGCTAGTGTGGCTAGTGTATCGGCTATTAGTGCTGCCGATATTTATTAGTCTGTTTAATCCGAGCAATCCCGATATTATTGGCGGCATCGCTTGGTATGGCTTATGGCTAATACCGGCCTTTATTATCACCCCTGTCATATTACGCGGGCGCTCTCCTTATATGTTATTGGTCAGCAGCATGTTGACCTTAGTGTATCTAGGCGCTAGCGGCGTCGTATTATTCACGCGCTTTTATGGGACCAGTTGGACAGAGATTTTGGTTTATGGGCTTGATTTTGCTTTATTATTTGCAATCAATGTTTGGTTGTTTATCCTGCTCAAGCGCTTACCTTCGATGAATAAAGTACAAAAATAGCGGCATGTTTTGACATAAAAAAGCGGCGCTCTACTATTTATAGAGCGCCGCTTTTCGTTTTGTACCTTCTTGTTTTGTACTTTTTAGCTTTGGAGCTGTTAGTTTTGCAGCTTAGAGCTTAGAGCTTAAATGCATTACCATTTAACGCACTTTTTTTAACTCTAAGTCCATCTTTTTACCATCGTTAATCTGACTGACTTTTACAGGCAGATAATCTAGGCTCGGTGCAAGCCAAAAGCTGGTTGAGCGATCGCTATCATCATGGATACGATCCACTCGTACCGTATCAAACGTACCCGCTGGTACAGTGACTTTTGTATTGCCTACCTTTTTAAACGGCGTTTTTTCTACTTTGTCTTTTTTGGCCATGTAGTAGTTGCCCGAGAATTTGCCATTTAACAAGTCTTGACGAATTTGCACTTCTAAACTCAAATCATCAAACGCTTGCTGCGCCATATTTGACGTTGTGGTTTTGCCTTTATAGCTACTCGTGACCTTTTTACCTGCCGAATCAAAACTTAGATTATGCGTACGTCCAATACCTAAGAGCTTATAAGTGGTGCTCGCCTTAGAAGGTGTGACATTGTTGCCCATAATAGTAAAGGTACTACTTTGCGACGCACTTGCAACACCGGCTACGCGAGCTTTCACATTATAGTTCCAAGTATTGCCTGATTTTTTGAGGGTACGAGTCGCGTTACCTTTGTATTTATTTTCAACAGTAAAACTATAATCAGCGGTCGAAGGCTGAATGGTTTTGGCGCTAGCCAGAGTAGGGGCGGTCATAGATAAAGCTCCGATAGCAGCGATACTAGCGCCTGTTATTAGCGTAGTACGTTTGTTGTTGCGTTGTTGCGTATTAATGGCAGTTAAAGAAGATAATACAGTCATGGATATTCCTTGATAAGTATACCGCTAATGAGTGGCAAGATTTTTATAATTTAACTTTCGATTGTTCGAGTTCTAGTGGTTTAACTTTTAATGATTCATTTTTAACGATTCAACTTTTCATGATTCGATGGTGGCCGCTCAGTAGCTATTAGTGTTTCTTTGTTATAGCTGATCCACTTTAAAACCGATACAGTGCTACTGGGATGAATTTTGCGCAGCATCGAAAAGTGCAAAGCACACAGCAAGCAAGGAAAATTTGTACCAGTAGCACGGCAATATTAATGTATCGATTTTATTTCGAATTGACTATAGCACTAGATTGTCAGCTACTATAATGGTCATACCTTGTTACATTTTCAAGGTTTGCCCTTTGGGTAGACGTCTAGCTCTTGTAGTTGATGTTACCCAAAACAGGGCGGCATTTAGGCTTAGTAACATCCTGTCAGCAAGCTTGCTGTTAACTTGGGATAAACCCTTTTTTATCTGCATTATTCTTGTAAATTTTTGGCCCACGCCCTTGAAGCGATGCGCCTATGCCCCCACTTTTTGAAACAAGCTCGAAGCTTATTATTGAAGCGAGTCTATAATAGTGCGCCCATAGCGTAGTCAAAAACAAAAGCTGGACGGCGCTGCTATTATTGGACTGACACGGAATCTTTTATTCAAACAACTTTTGGAGTCCTAACGATGAATATTCGTCCTTTACATGATCGTATTGTCGTACGCCGCATAGAAGAAGAAACCAAAACGGCTGGTGGCATTTTATTACCAGGTTCAGCGCAAGAAAAACCATCACAGGGTGAGATCCTAGCGACGGGTAACGGTCAGGTACGTGACAACGGTGAAGTCCGCACTTTAGATGTTAAAGTCGGCGATAAAGTTTTGTTCGGTCAATATGCTGGTCAAACCGTAAAAGTTGACGGCGAAGAGCTACTGATTATGAAAGAGTCTGATGTATTGGGTGTACTAGAAGGTTAATTTTAAACCTCTTATACCCGATTTACTTATATAAAACCTTTTTAAACATTAACAAAAATAATATTGGAGTAATTTGACATGGCAAAAGACGTAAAGTTTGGCATTGATGCTCGCACGCAAATGATGGACGGTGTCAACGTTCTAGCAAACGCAGTACGAGTCACTCTAGGACCTAAAGGTCGTAACGTGGTAATCGATAAGTCTTTTGGCGCACCGACCATTACTAAAGATGGTGTTTCGGTTGCCAAAGAGATTGAGCTTGAAAATAAGTTTGAAAACATGGGCGCGCAGCTCGTTCGCGAAGTCGCTAGCCGCACTAACGATGTCGCCGGTGACGGTACTACGACAGCGACAGTATTGGCTCAGTCTATCCTGCAAGAAGGCATGAAGTCAGTCGCTGCCGGCATGAACCCTATGGATCTCAAACGCGGTATCGACAAAGCGGTACGCGCGGCAGTTGAGCAGATTCATCAGTTATCAACGCCAGCGGACGACTCAAAAGCTATTGCTCAAGTCGGTTCTATCTCAGCGAACTCAGATACCAAAATCGGTGAGCTTATCGCGCAAGCGATGGAAAAAGTCGGTAAGCAAGGCGTTATCACTGTCGAGGAAGGCTCAAGCTTTGAGGACACTCTAGAAGTGGTCGAAGGTATGCAGTTTGACCGTGGTTATATCAGCCCATATTTTGCTAATAAGCAAGATAGCTTAACTGCTGAATTTGAAAACCCATATATCTTATTGGTTGACAAAAAAATCGGCAACATCCGCGAAATCGTGCCACTACTTGAGCAAGTCATGCAGCAGAGCAAGCCACTGCTTATCATCGCTGAAGATGTTGAAAACGAAGCCTTAGCGACCTTAGTTGTCAACAACATGCGCGGCGGCCTAAAAACTTGTGCCGTAAAAGCACCAGGTTTTGGCGATCGTCGTAAAGCGATGCTACAAGATATCGCTATCTTGACTGGCGGTACGGTGATCTCAGAAGAGATTGGCCTAAGCCTAGAAGAAGCGACCCTTGAGCAGCTCGGTACTGCCAAAAAAGTCACTGTCGGTAAAGAAAACACCGTCATCGTTAATGGTGCAGGCGAAACCACAGCTATTAACGAGCGTGTTGACTCTATTCAGCGTCAAGTAGAAGAGTCTACCTCTGACTATGATAAAGAAAAGCTACAAGAGCGCATGGCAAAACTTGCTGGTGGCGTAGCAGTTATCAAAGTTGGCGCGGCAACTGAAACTGAGATGAAAGAGAAAAAAGATCGCGTTGATGATGCGCTACATGCCACTCGCGCGGCTGTCGAAGAAGGCGTCGTTCCTGGCGGCGGTGTTGCACTCGTTCGTGCGATGAACGCTTTATCTGAGCTAAAAGGCGATAACGATGACCAAGACGCGGGTATCAATATCCTACGCCGCGCGATGGAAGCGCCGCTACGTCAAATCGTGACTAACTCTGGCGAAGAAGCGTCAGTCGTCGTCAACGAAGTCAAGAGCGGTAGCGGTAACTACGGTTATAACGCAGCATCTAGTGAATACGGCGATATGCTACAGATGGGTATCTTAGACCCTGCTAAAGTATCTCGCTCAGCGCTGGAAAACGCAGCTTCTGTTGCAGGTCTTATGCTGACGACCGAAGCGATGATCACTGATCTACCACAAAGTGATGACGGCATGGGTGCTATGCCTGCTGGCGCTGGTGGTGGAATGGGCGGCATGGGTGGAATGGGCGGCATGATGTAATCAGCCCTTTGACCTGTACTGCTTAGTACTGTAGCTTTTACGCTATAGTACACAGGAAATAAAACCCCGATAGGCGAGAGCTTATCGGGGTTTTTTATGTCAAAGTTACTTGAGTTATGATAAGTTGTATTGATTTAAATAAATATCCTAAAAGAGATAATGCATTGAGTGCTGCTTTTAAAAATTTTTATTCGCAATCAATTGATTTTCGTAACTCTTTGTTGAGCGAAACAAATAAAATTTCTGATATAGATAGTTTCAACAATAGAGAGGCTGCAACCTTGATATTGGCAGATATTTCATCTGAACATGGTCTTTCTGTTCATCTACTAGCTAAAGAAAGATGTAATATTTCGGCAAGTAGCCTGCTGCGCTTGCAGTTTGAATCACTTATAAGGGCTCAATGGATATATTGGGTAGCTAAAGATGACGTTGTTGAAAGGTTCTATAAGCCTTTAACTCAACAGAATGCATCGCAAGCGGAGAAGCGTATACCTACGATTAATGTAATTTTGGAAGATTTAGATAATGCTGCACGAGAAGGAGTTGTTCCACAAAAAGCAGTGCAACTGATGAGAGAGTTTAAAGAATTAACTATGAAACCGGCAAATTCCTATGTGCATACAGGTATGCATGCATTCTCAAGAAAAAAAGATGGTTTTCCTGAGCCTCTAATCATTCAAATAATGCAAAACTCAAATGGACTAGAAGCATTGAACGTAATGCTTCTAGCGACTGTAATAAATTCTGCTGATATGATACAAAAAGTTGTAGCTTTGCAGTATCTATATATGGATAGCTTACCTATGCATATACCTGAAATAATGAATAGGTTTTACAGCACTCGCCAAGTATAGTTATACATATCAATACTACTGATCCTTCTCATCCCTTCTAAATGTCCAAGTAGTATCATCAGACAGCTCATCGACATAATAATAACTTGCCAAATCAAACTTTTTGAGCTGCTCAGCTTTGGTTAGCTTATTGTCTGCGGCATATTTCACCATCAGGCCGCGCGCTTTTTTGGCATAAAAGCTAATCACTTTATATTGACCGTTCTTCTCATCTTCAAATCTAGGGGTAATAATCTGCGCGTCCAGTGCTTTTTTCTTAACCGATTTAAAGTACTCGTTAGACGCTAGGTTAATCAGTACCTTGTCATCGCTATCGGCCATCTGCTTATTAATAGCATCGGTGATTTTCTCGCCCCAGAACTCATACAAATTATCACCGCGCGCGTTTTTTAGCTTAGTGCCCATCTCTAAGCGGTACGGCTGCATCAAGTCTAGCGGTTTTAACACGCCATATAGACCAGATAAGATACCCAAATGCTCGTTGAGATACAGCATGGTGTCTTTATCCATCTCATAGCTGGCAAGTCCAGTATAAACATCACCATCGAACAGATAAGCGGCAGGCTTGGCATTGTCCGAGTCATGCGGCATCTGCCATGCTTGGTTACGCTCGCTATTCAACTGCGCCAAATCATCGGAGATGCTCATAAGCTCTTGCAAATCCATCGGATCTTTGGTTTTAAGGGTTTTTATCAGTTGAGCTGAGTCGTCAATGAGGGCAGGCTGGCTATAATGATTGCCAAGGTTTAATGGCACAGCGTCCGTTTCATTTAAAGACTTGGCAGGGGAGAGTACAAAGTACATAGAGGCTCCTTTTTTAAGTATCGAGTAATTTTTAAGTATCGAGTAATTATCAATAAATAGGGCAAGCAAAAACTTAGCCAATTGTGATGTCAGTCATGGCACTACCATAGCATAAACCTATAGCGATAGAGGATAGGCATTGACTAAGTAAACCATCGGTGCGCTCAAAGCAGCAATATATGCAAAAAATAGAATGTATACATAGCTATTATTGTCAATAATTTTCTGATATAACAATAAAAGTTATAGCCCAGACGCGACCTCTAACTTTTTATTTACTTATGAGTCATCATTAAACAATGAAAGGTAGGGGATGATGTCTCTATAATAAAAACAGATGATGAAGATAGTATTATCATTTAGGGAATTGATAATCTTTGCTCAGTGCTTTACTTCACAGAGTACGAGCTGAGCAGGGTTTTTTTTGCGCCCACTATTTTATCACTCAATATAGCCATAAAGCCAAAGCTTGTGATCAGTCAAGTATTTGCATGTAAGGAGACGATATGAAAATCGGTGTTATCAGTGCAGACAGCACAACTGAGAGCCGCGTAGCACTAACCCCAGACGCGGTCAAAAAACTGCGTAGACATGGGTTTGAGGTCGTCGTTCAGTCAGGCGCAGGTCTTGCAGCCTATTATACAGACGACAGCTATCAGACAGCTGGAGCCGATATTGCTAGCAGCAGCGCTGAGGTGGTTGAGCAGTCGCAAATTATTACCACTATCAGTGACTTGCCAGCTGAGCTCACCGAGACGCTAAAGCCTAAGCAAATCGTCGTGGGTATGCTAGATCCTTACCGTAATACTCAGCTAGAGACTTATGCGACCAAAGGCGCGACTGTATTTGCGATGGAGCTATTGCCACGTACCTTGTCGCGCGCGCAAAACATGGATGTCTTATCCTCACAAGCCAACCTTGCCGGTTATAAAGCGGTACTCTTAGCAGCCAATGAGTACTCACGTCCTTTTCCTATGTTTATGACCTCAGCAGGTACCGTCAAGCCTGCCAAGGTGGTCATCTTAGGCGTCGGCGTAGCAGGCTTGCAAGCGATTGCTACGGCAAAGCGTCTAGGCGCTGTGGTTGAAGCAAGTGATTTGCGTCCTTCTGCACGCGAGCAAGTCGAGTCGCTTGGCGGTAAATGGCTAGATGTACCGATGAGTGAGGAAGAAGCGCAAAAGGCCAAAGCAACCGGCGGTTATGCATGGACGCCCTCAGAGCAGTATATGAAAGATCAAGCGGCAGTGGTGGATAAAGCGCTAAGCGGCGCTGATATCGTCATTACCACCGCGCAGATACCAGGTCGTGACGCTCCAAGATTGGTGCATAAGACCACACTCGATAAGATGAAAGCCGGCTCCGTGCTGATCGATATGGCAGCGGGCACCGGCGGCAACGTTGAAGGCGCAGTTGCTGAGCAAACCATCACTACAGATAATGGCGTGCGTATCGTTGGCGCGGCAAACATTCCGTCTATGCTCGCCGCGCAGTCCTCAGATCTTTATGCCAATAACTTAGTGAACTTTATCACAACTTTGATTGCTGAAGATGATGCGAATAATGACGCTGCACCGAACCAACTGGCACTTCATTTAGATATGGAAGATGAGATTCAAGGCGCGCTGGCAGTGACCCATGAGGGTCAAGTACGATTGGCGAAGCGCTAAGCGCTAAGCGGCTGACTACTGAGTTACTCAGCTATGAGTCTTTGTTATATCACTAATGAATCTGTCAGTAACGAATAAATTTTAGGAGGATAAAATGATTGCTACTATTTTAGCAGCCGCGCCAGCTGGCGCCGCTATGGCTAGCACGCCATTTGTCGCAATTTTTACCGTATTTGTACTCGCGATCTTTGTGGGTTATTACGTGGTTTGGGGTGTGACCCCAGCTTTGCATACGCCATTGATGGCAGTCACCAATGCGTTATCTAGTATTGTGATTGTTGGGGCGATTTTGCAGACCGTTGTTATCGATAACCAAGTGTTTACGGCGACGAGTTTGATCGGTGCTTTTGCTGTGTTTTTAGCCAGTATCAATATCTTTGGTGGTTTTTCTGTGACGGAGCGCATGTTATCAATGTTCAAACCTAAACCCAAAAAAGCGCCAGTGGTAAAAACGGATAATGGAGGTGATGCATGAGTGATTTAACAAACTTTATCGCCACTAATGCGGACTGGTTTTATTTAGCTGGCGCTATTTTATTTGTCTTGACCTTACGTGGACTCTCAAGCCCAAAGACCGCTATCCGCGGTAACCGTTTGGGTATGGTCGCGATGGCTATTGCCGTTATCACCACTTTCTTCTTGGCCGAAGGTCCGATCATGTGGATGATCATTGGTGCTATGGTATTAGGCGCGGCTGTTGGTATTTGGAAGTCAAAAACGGTAGCGATGACACAAATGCCAGAAACTGTGGCTTTGATGCACTCCTTAGTTGGCCTAGCGGCAGTAGCGATTGCTTTGGCAACGGTATTACATTCTGATCAAGAGTACAATACGGTCACCCGCTTAGAGCTATTTATTGGCTGTTTCATCGGTGCGATTACCTTCTCAGCCTCGGTCTTTGCCTTTGGTAAACTTGCCGCAAAAAGCTGGGCAAAAACGGTCAATGGCGGCTGGGTCAAGCCCGTACAAGCGCTATTATTTATCGCGATGCTAGGCTTTGGCGCAGTATACTTTATTACTGATTCGCTCACTGCCTTCTACATTATGACGGTATTAGCAATCGCCTTTGGTTGGATGTGGATTGCGCCAATCGGCGGCGGTGATATGCCAGTTGTTGTGTCGCTCCTTAACTCCTTCTCAGGTTGGGCTGCAGCAGGTATTGGTTTTACCCTTGGTAACTCGATGCTAATTATTGCAGGCTCACTGGTCGGTTCATCAGGGGCAATTTTATCTTATATTATGTGTAAGGCGATGAATCGCTCATTGATTAACGTTTTATTCGGTGGAATGGGCAGTGCAGCGGTGGCAGGCGGCGCTGATGACGGCGCGCCAAAGAACTATAAGTCAGGCTCAGCAGAAGATGCAGGCTTTCTTATGTCTAATGCTAGCGACGTCATTATCGTACCGGGTTATGGTATGGCGCAAGGCCGTGCACAGAATGCGGTCAAAGAGCTATATGAGCTACTAAAAGAAGAGGGCGTCAATGTACGCTTTGCTATTCACCCGGTTGCCGGTCGTATGCCCGGTCACATGAACGTACTATTGGCAGAGGCTGACGTTCCTTATGATGATATCTTGGAGATGGATGAGATTAATTCAGACTTCCCAAGTACTGATGTGGTGCTTGTCATTGGTGCTAATGACGTGGTCAACCCATCAGCCAAAGACGATCCCACGTCACCAATCTTTGGTATGCCTATCTTAGAGGTAACCAAAGCGCAAACGGTTATGGTCATCAAGCGCTCAATGAGCACAGGCTATGCTGGTCTAGATAACAGTCTGTTCTATATGGATAAGACTATGATGATCTTTGGTGATGCCAAGAAAATGGTGGAAGAGATGGTACGCAGTATCAATGGCGGCGGTCATTAATTAGCTATTAGTACTTTTTAATAAGCATTTCTAGTAAAAAAGTCACTCCGGTGGCTTTTTTGCGTTATGGTATAGCGCCATTATTTCACTTATATAGTGAGTTCATTATAAAAACGACACAGCGGGACTGGGATGCTTTTGTTTAAATACTAGTTATGCAGCCTCTGTCTGCGTAGGCACAGCACGCCAGTAAAATTTATACCAGTTCCGCGGCTAAAAACCATATATCTATTTTATTTAGAATCGACTATAACACACAGAACAAACGCGAAAAGAGTTCCTTATGAATATGTTAATCCGTTTTTTTATTATGACAAGCTTACTCAAACAACAGCTCAAGCAGCAAGAAAAGAGTGATAATAAAACCCTAGATAGCGAGGCGTTGAGCGCGCCAATTGTTCGCCATTATCGAGTACTACCGCATGATATGGGCTTTCGCGATCACCTACCCAATTATCGGTACTTGTCCTTTATTGAGCTCAATATTACCCGTTGGCTGATGGCTTGTGTCCATCAAAAGGGTATTAAGCCTTTAAACTGGGTCATCGCTATGCAAGAGATGATCTATCTTAAAGAGATTAAGTTTTTGGATAAAATGACGGTCAGTAGTGTACTTGCCGGCTGGGATAACAAGTATATCTACTTTGAAAGCCGCTTTTTTGTCAAAAGCCAACTGATGGGCGTTGGGATGACCAAGTTTGTACTAAAAGATAAGCAAGGCAATAAATGCGAGTCAAGTGTGCTAGATATGAATGGTAAGAAACTAAGCGATGTCATTGATAGTTGGAATCAGCATCAAGTCGCGGTTAAGTCTGAGAGACGTTAAAATGACGCGTATCTATACAGCAGGCGATAAAGTTTGTTAGGATAGCTCATAACACTGATATAAAGCTTAATCAATAATAAAAGAGGTAAGATTATGACCCCACAAAAACTCAAATGGACCGACAGCTTAGATATCGCCATCGAGTTATACGAGAAATTCCCTGAGACCGATCCGCAGTATATTCGTTTCACTGATTTGCATCGCTGGGTGACGGAATTAGAAGGCTTTGATGATGATCCGCAGCGCTCAAATGAAGGCATCTTGGAAGCGATTCAGATGAACTGGATAGATGAAGCCGATTAAGTTGACTTTACTTGCAAAGTATTGGTAATCAACTCTTTAATATGCATCAGGAAACACTATGAGCTCACAAGTCAAAGAGCTATCGGAAGCGATAGTTTGTAAAGGCATTAGCGTGCGTACTACTAATAATGCTGAAATTAGTTTTGAGACCGCGAAACTTGGCCGTTTATGGCAAAAGTTTTATCAAAACCATGTCAGTCACCTGGACGAGGGTGAAGATATTTATGGCGTTTTTCATAACTATGAGAGCGAGGATCTAGTCGGTGCCTTCGATGTGGTCGCTAGTTGGAAAGTAGAGAGCGAGCCAGCGGCAGGGCAGAACAGTAGCGAAAGTAATAAGCGCAGCGAAGAGAGCAGTAAAGATAGCAAAGACAGTAACGTTCTAAGCCCTGAGAATATTTTAAGTGCTGCTCATGGTAGCGATGTCATCACGGTGACTATCCCTGCAGGTAAGTATTTAGTGTTTACCGAAGAGGGTAGAATGCCCAATACAGTGATGAATGCATGGGAGAAGGCTTGGGAGTATTTCCATAATTCAGACTGCGAACATACGCGCACTTATAATGTCGACTTTGAGCATTATATCGGTGGTAATTTAGAATACGGGCAGCTGGATTTATATATTGGTATTGAGTGAAAATAAATCATCAGCTAACAAAAAGCACCAGTAATTGGTTACTGGTGCTTTTTTATTTTTCAATTCTATTTACACAGTTAATCTAGCAATAAGTTCTCTAATATTCCTTCATATATCTGCGCCAGTTTTCCTAAGTCATCGACTTCGACCTTTTCATCGACTTGATGAATAGTGGCATTACGCACGCCAAGCTCAACCACTTGCGCGCCAGTAGGAGCAATAAAGCGGCCGTCGGATGTCCCGCCCGAAGTAGAAAGCGTAGTATCAGTACCAGTTACTGACTTAATCGCATTCTGGCAAGCGGAAACCAGTTTACCTTCGGGCGTTAAGAACGGATTGCCGGATAATTTCCAATGAATATCATAACTGGCGTCACTATTAGCAAAGTGTTTATCGAAGATAGCATGAGTCTTTTCTTTGAGTTCTTCCTCAGTCGTTTCAGTCGAAAAACGAAAGTTGAATACAGCTTCTAGTGTTTCAGGAATGACGTTGGTCGCGCCCGTACCACTGTTGATATTAGAGATTTGCAAGGAAGTGGCAGGGAAGTAGTCGTTACCAGAGTCCCATTCAGCAGCAGTCAGATCGCTGAGCGCCGCCATTGCCGCATGAATCGGATTACTAGCCAAATGCGGGTAGGCGACGTGACCTTGTTTACCTGTGACCGTCAGCTCTGCTCCTAAGGAGCCACGTCTGCCGTTTTTAATAATATCGCCGAGGGTATTGGTACTTGAAGGTTCACCGACTAGGCAGTAAGTTATTTTTTCATCGCGCGCTTCCAAGGTTTCGATAACCTTCACCGTACCATTGATTGAGGGGCCTTCTTCATCTGAGGTAATCAGCATAGCTATTGAGCCTTTGTGTTCAGGGTGACTCGCGACAAAACGCTCGCTTGCAATAGTAAAAGCCGCGATGCCAGTTTTCATATCAGCAGCACCGCGCGCCCATAGATAGCCATCCGCTATAGTTGGCGTAAAGGGTGGATAGGTCCAATGATTCACATCACCAGTTGGTACGACATCGGTGTGACCGGCGAAGCAAATCACAGGGCTAGCCGCGCCGCGCCGTGCCCATAAGTTTTTGACCTCAGCCTGCTCGCCTGTTTTGTCTCTATCACCGAAGTACATAAACTCACAGTCGAAGCCTGCTTGCTCTAATCGCGCTGACAATATATCTTGACAGCCGTCATCATCTGGCGTGACTGAAGGACGCTCAAGCAGCTCAATGCTCAGATCTAACGTGGCTTGTTGATGGTTTTGCGCTAAGACGTTTTTGTTATTATTGTCTGACATAAGAAACCTTGTACTAGAATTAATTTTATTAGAATAAACAATTCAACGGATAGCTAACCTTCCTCAACAAAAGGCACTAAACCGTCACGGCGCATCCACGTGGCAATAGAATAGCGCTGACGATGGGCGGTTTGCACTTGATGTTGTAGGTCGCTATTGAAGATAATTAAGCGATTGGCAAGCGGCATGACTTCATGATGGACGCCGTGATTATCCACAATTTCAACCGCGCCGCCGTCTATCTCTTCCCAGTCGTCGTTGAGATAAAATACCGCAGATATCACGCGCTCATCACGGCCTGCCGGGTTGTCACTATGCCACTTATAGCCAAAGCCGGGTGGATAGCAGGCATAATGCGCCTCACTATGACGAATACCAGTAAATAGCGTCCGGTTCAATAGAGCCGATAGCGCATTGATAGCCTGTAGGTAATAAAACCCAGCAAAGAAGTCCTTGGTGATCCAGCGAATGTTATCACCGCGAATATTGCTTACCCGAATGCCAGCGGTAAGCTCAGCTTCACGGTAGTCAATAAAGCCACTTTCCGCCTGCAAGGCAAGCAAGGCTTTATCTGCAAAAACATCATCGAGTACCATCCATCCATCCGCAACCAGTTTATCAAGCGCGCTATCGCTGAGTCTATGCGCCCAGTCGACCTCAAAGTCAGACAGTTGCAAGAGGCGTTGGGTTAAGCCATCAGTGCTTGCGCCTTGTTTATCATCTGGCGTAAGCTGCGGCGGATTACCCATGCCTATAGGCTTATCAACCGCGAGGGGCGTTATCTTAAGATTGCTAGTAATCATTGTCATGTTGTACCGTCACTCTTTACGAATTACTAAAGTGCTATTAGCGCTTATCAACGTTCAATCAACGTCTAATTACCAAAACCCACGTTATCTTTTAGGCTTCCTATGCTACCATAGATGCAATTCTTGTTATTTAAACTTTTGAGACTATGAACTATAAACATGCCTACCACGCGGGTAACTTCGCCGATGTGGTGAAACATATTTTGCTTGTGCAACTGCTCAATCAATTAAGCCAAAAAAACAAACCTTTTTATGCTCTCGATGCTTACGGTGGTCGAGGCCTTTATTCGCTGGCAAGCGAAGAGTCGCGTAAAACAGAGGAAGCCAAAGGCGGTATCCAAGCGTTATTAAAAGCTGAAAACTTAGATATGGAAAAAGCGCCTACTGCCGTCAAAGACTATATGGAAGGCATCAAGCAAGCGCGTTTTACCTATGACAATAAAGTCTATCCAGGTTCGCCTTGGTGGATTGCTCATCATATCGAAAAAACCTCGATTGAAAAGCCAGATAGTAGCGTGCGCGGTGAGGCTTTTGAAGCTAAGGCAAGTGAGTACGATGCACTGAACTATCAGCTGCATAAGCTACCGATTGGTATTCATCATCGCGATGCATTCGAGGGCATTACAGCAGTTGTACCGCCAAAAGAGAAACGCGGCCTGATATTTCTTGATCCGCCTTATGAGCAAGAGCACAAAGACTTCACTCGTCTCATCGATCTACTGGTAGCTGCCTATAACAAATGGCCACAAGGAACTTATGCGCTGTGGTTCCCGATTAAGAATATTGACGCGGTTGAGCTATTCTACAAAAAGCTCAAACGTACCGATATTAGGCGCCAGCTTATCTGTGAGCTTAATATCTATCCAAACGATGTGGCCGTTGGTCTAAATGGTACCGGTATGTTGGTTATTAATCCGCCTTGGCAGTTTGATAATCATGCGCGCGAAATATTACGCTTCTTGCAGCCTGCGCTTAAAGTTGCTGATGCACCAAACATGACCCCTGATAGCGCGACCAATGTACGCTGGCTGGTCGGCGAATAAGGATAGGTTATGAGTATGGAGAACGGCATTAGTAATAAAGACGAAATTATCGATAATCAAGCTACTGGTGTTACTGAAAAATCAGCTGAGCTGCCGCTCAATGATAATTTAGGTCATATTAGTGATAGTGCCGCCACGCAGCCGCCTTATCTCGACGAGCATGAGTTTAACATTCGCTTAGCAGATAATGACGATTATGAAGGCCTCACCTTTGAAGTCATTGAGGCAGAAGGTGCCGAGGGTCAGCAAGTAGTGAGTCGCGGTGTCTATTTGGCCCCCAATTTGATTACCACCTTGTCGTTGTTGTCTGGCTTTTATTCGATTTTAGCGAGCACCAGTGGCGAGTTTTATAAAGCCGCTTTAGCGATATTTTTATCAGCTATCTTGGATGGTGCCGATGGACGAGTAGCGCGTATGCTCAACGCGCAAAGCCCGTTCGGTGAGCAGTATGACTCTTTAGCTGACCTGTTGGCTTTCGGTATCGCGCCTGCTATCTTGGTCTATAGCTTTGCCCTAGAGCCTTTAGGCCGTATTGGTTTGGGCTGTGCTTTTGTCTTTACGGCTTGCGGCGCGTTTCG
This sequence comes from Psychrobacter sp. Ps3, assembly GCF_022129275.1. NCBI lineage: Bacteria > Pseudomonadati > Pseudomonadota > Gammaproteobacteria > Moraxellales > Moraxellaceae > Psychrobacter > Psychrobacter sp. Ps3. Next base: position 4,683 of record NZ_JADQAL010000008.1, on the reverse strand, counting down.
TTTGGCGCGTTTTAACGTGCAAGTGGGCATCGTCGATAAAAAGTACTTTGTGGGCCTTGCTAGTCCTTTAGCGGCGATCTTAGTCACCGCAGCGGTCATGGTTGCCATTGACCACAATGAATGGGTGGGTCAATATGACACCTTAATTATGATTTTGTTCGCCGCTTGGGTGGTGATTTGTGGTTTGCTGATGGTTAGTAACGTTAAGTACTATAGCTTTAAAGAGTTCGATAAAAAGAAAGTGCCTTTTGTCGCTTTGATCGTTGCCGTTCTAGTTCTAAGTATTCTTATTTATGATATTCCTGTTGGTATCTTAGCTATCGGCGTTATCTACGCGTTATCGGGCATTTTTACGACGATAAAAGCGAAGCTCTAAAAACGATATCGTATTACAAATCCCGTTACCTATGGATCAAAAGCCGCTTGCTTAGTAAGCGGCTTTTTCTTATTTATGCTGATTCTTGTCTAGGCTGATAACCATAGCTTGTTCTATAGCGCCTTTGCTGCGAGTTGTTGTAAGTGGTGACGTAAAATAAGCGGGTCTATAGGTTTATGTAGGATAGTTGGATTGACCGCTTTTGTCGCTTTGAGGAGCTTAGATGAAGTATTGGCGGTTAGTAGAATAAAGGACGCTGAGTGGCAAAGAGCAGTACTGCTAGCGTTTTGAATAGCGATAATGACCTCCTCGCCAGTTTCTTTGCCAGCTAAGCGATAATCAGAGATGACAATATCAGGTTGATGCACCTTAAAAGCTGTGAGCGCTTGTGCCACGGTTTGTGCAGCAACAGCTTTACAGCCCCAAACCTCCAATAACAGCTGCATTGATTTGAGCAAAATATTGTCGTCATCTACTACTAATACCGTCTTTCCTGATAGGTGATTGACGGCAGTATTGCTATAGAAGATGTTTTCATCATCTTTTTCGCAGATAGGCAGCACGATAGAGAACTGGGATCCTTGGTGCAGCGTAGACTTTACCTCTAGATCTGCTTTTAATAACTCAGTCATACCTTTGACGATAGCCAGCCCAAGTCCTAATCCTTGATTTGTCACATTATTACGCTCTATTTGATGAAAAGACTTAAATGCCTGCTCAATCTCTTGCGGCGTTAGGCCACTCCCTGTATCCCATACACTGATACGGCAGTACTCTAGCGTCAAAGAGGAGTGATTTGTAGATAATTTACGCACACCAATCACCACACTACCTTTATTGGTATAGCGTATGGCGTTGCTGATTAAGTTTCTTAATATCAGTGCCAGCATGATAGGATCGGTTATGACACACAGGGTAGTGGGTTTAAGGCGTAAAGACAGCTGCTTATGCTGGGCTTGTATACTAAACTCATCAACCAAGTTTTGCAGAATACTATTGAGCTCAGTTGCAACAAAATGAGGAGTCATCGCGCCACTTTCTAAATGCGCGTAATCCAACACTGAATTGAGCATCTCACGACTCGATTGGCTAGCAGAGCTGGCGTAATTTACGATTTGTGCTTGCTGACTATCAAGATTAGTATCCTTAAGCGCTTCAATAAATAAGCTTAAGGCTTGTATTGGCTGACGCAGATCGTGGCTGGCTGCCGCCAAAAACTGAGTTTTGGCTGAACTGGCTTTTTCTATTTCTCGAGTCTTTATCTGTAGCTGCGCTACTAGGTTATTGTTTTCTAAATAGATCAAGATAGCTTTTAGCGTATTGATAGAGGTATGCTTGGCAAAGAAAATATTGAAAAACAGCAGACCTATAACGGCAAGCCCTAAAATACTAAACTCGGCCCCGTCTATGTAGGCGAGTAACAACACCCACATGAACACACTCGGTAATACATAAGCAATGTAGACGCGCCAAAATATAGCTAAGCTTGAGATTCCTCCGCTCATAATACCCAAATGCAACCCTAGCAGTATAATAACTTGCGTGGAGTTCTCAATATTGGTCATAAAGGCTTTGCCAATAGCAAGCGCCCAAAGACAAGCAATTGCCAAAGTGCAAATAAAAAGAACGCTATAAACGGCATAATGCGCTAAGTAATGATCGTTATTTTTAGAGGTGGACTGCGGCACCTCATAAGTCAAAGTAAAAAAAGAGCTGGCATAATTATCAGGTAATTGATAGTCAAGGCTATTTAAAATCGCGCTTTGTTTTGGCTTATTACTATCATTTGTACTTTTATCTGTGATTTGCTGTGCTAAAGCTCTAATTTTTTGCCAGCTTGACCAACAGATATAGAGGATAACAAGATGAAAAAGTGCCCAAATGACAATCAGTAGTTTGGCCACATTGATCTCCATCATAGGCACACGCTGTAGCATAGCGATAAATATAGGTAGGCAAACAATCATTGCTGCAGAAAAAAACAGAATCAAAAATGCAAATATTCTCTTTAAAAATTCAACATTTAACGTATTAGGCTTACTAAGGATAAGTCTCACACAAAGCCAGAGTACGCCTACGATTATCGTATGATATGCCAGCCAAATAGTATTTAACGTCTGCTGATTGGCACTCAAATCATAAGTGACAAACATAGTCGCGAAAAAACAAAGACTGATAAAAATAATGCCTAAGAGTGTTAAAGGTAAGTTCCTAAGCAGCAGTCTAATCTGCGCGGCCAAAACTAATTTATGATTATAGGTGCTCGGGATTATGCTAGGAAGAGTTTCGATATCGTCGTCATACATAGTCAATAATCCATATCAGTGCTATATAAAACTCTTGCAAAGACCTTTATGTCCAAAAAGCTATGTTCATTCTGGCCTAGCGAGATAACCGGCTTGTTGAGCGGCAATAATGATTTTGGTGCGGTTGTGGACTTCGAAATGATCCATCAAGGTGGCGATATGATTACGCACTGTGTTTTCACTTAAAGACAGCTTATCAGCGATATATTTATTGCTATGACCTTCTGCTATAAGCGCTAATACTTCTAATAGCCGAGTGCTTAGCAAGGTTTTTGCTTGAATAACGATAGGAGAGTGCGGTGTTTGGAAAGATTCGCTTTTACTTGGTAAGCGGCTCATTAATAGTGACTGTACTGTATTACAAATGAGAGTGGAGTTAGAATTTTTATGCAAAAAACAACAAGCACCTAGCTCTAATGCTCTATTGATCTCTTCATGATTATTCGTAGCAGACAAAAGCATAATACGCGCTTTAGGCCAGTGCTGTTGCAGGATAGCCATACCGTCGATGCCATTGAGCCCTGGCAGACAAATATCTAGTAATATTACATCGACTTCTTCTGTAAGACTTGTCACATCGCTGATTTTCTCAATTTCGATAATCTCAGCGTCTATTTTATTCTTCAGAATGAGACGCAGCCCCGCCCTAAATAGAGCATGATCATCCACCAATAAGACAATTTTTCTTGTTTTCATGTACTTTATCCATTAGCTGCTTTGTCTATATTTACCTAACGTTCGCTATGATTAATACACTTATCTTATTCTTCATAATAAGGTCTAATTTACAGTTAATAACATACTATTTAATTAGCGTTTGAAAAAATTACTTTACTATATTCAAATTAACGAATATACTTATAATTAAACATTGTTTGACTTGTCATAGATAGTGTAGCAGCTTTAGTAACAAAGGAAAGGTAATAAAAAGGAATTTATTATGTTAAATCATATTTATCGCGTCCTCTCTAACCGTACTACAGACTGTTATATAGCAGTGAAGGAGGTTGCCAAATCAGGTAGTAGATATAGTAATTCAGTGAGTACTAATACTGGGGTAACTAGTCACGATAAAATTTAATGTTCTATATAAGTAAGATGCTATTTGTAGTAGCATTCTTAAAGACCACTAAATGGTAGTAATGTCGGTATAAGCTATACCTTCGATTAAGTAAGACTGTATTGACTGAGGAATAAGTAGGCCTATTACTATTGTCCTAGGTCTACTAATACTATATTTTGATAATAGATAGAGTTAATTCTAGTGCTAAGCTGTTGAAATCAATAACACTTAGCCGATAGACTTAAACCAAACCAAAATAAACTCAAATTTAAGCTTGACGGTCAGAGCAAAGCGCGTATAATGCCACCCAGTCGAAAGGGAAGGCGGATTAGAAAGTGGTTTACCACTGACTCACACATTAATAGCGCAGCTATTAAGTAATTATCTAGCCTACTAAATTAATTTAAAATAAAATAATTTATCTCTTGACAACTTATTTAAACCGTCTATAATACGCACCTCATTAAGGGGTAGGGCGAGATAGAGACTAAATAATTTAGTCAAATCAAACTCTTAACTTACTGAAACAAATTATAAAAAAGCTTGACAAACATAATTAACATGATATGATAGTCAGCTCGCTAATAACAATAAGCACATTGCTGAGTTATTAGTTATATAACTCTTTAACTGGACGACAGTAAAGAGACACTATTTAAAATCAGAACTAAAGAACAACTTGTGTGGATTTTTGCTGAGATAAGAATGCTAAAAATAAAGTTGGTTTGAACTTCTTTTCGGAGTTTATACTAACTATAAAAATTATCATTTAATCAGCAGAAAAACTCAAAGTTAATTCATTACGAACATAATTTTTAGCGATTTGCCAGATTAAATGAGCCAAGATTAGAAGTCATCTTACTATTTATAGTGAAGACTTCAAGCAAGATTAAACTGAAGAGTTTGATCATGGCTCAGATTGAACGCTGGCGGCAGGC
>NZ_JADQAL010000053.1:0-11514 GCF_022129275.1 Psychrobacter sp. Ps3 | reverse complement strand
GCCTAAAAAATAGTCGCTGTCAGTGCCATGGTCGAATGTTCAACACGCCCTAATAAAATCAAAGGATATTTTTATGTCAAATTTACAGCAGCAGCGCAATGATGTGACGCATATCGATGGTAATTTGCATCAGAATGAAGACGCGCGTATCGGTATCGTCGTCGGTCGTTTTAATGGCTTCGTCGTTGAATCCTTAGTCGATGGCGCGATCGATGCACTTCTACGTCATGGCGTACTTGGTAGCAACATCACTGTCGTTCGCGTCCCTGGTGCTTTTGAGCTGCCTTTGGTTGCCCAGCGCGCTGCAGAGTCGGATCGTTTTGACGCCATTATTGCTTTAGGCGCGATCATCCGTGGCAGCACCCCGCACTTTGATTTTGTGGCGAGCGAGTCTGCTAAAGGCTTAAGCAGCGTTGCAATCGATTATAATATTCCTGTTGCTAATGGCGTACTGACCACCGACAGCATCGAGCAGGCGATTGAGCGCGCTGGCACGAAAGCTGGTAATAAAGGCTCAGAAGCCGCTATGGTGGTGCTGGAGATGCTAGCGGTACTCTCGCAGCTAGACGTTGATGATGACTATGATACTAGTGATGATGCTTAGGTTTAAAAGATAAAGTATTATCATACGGCTCTTTACGTAGAGCTTTTTATGATTAGGTTGACATGACAAAGACTGCCTCGAATGCGGGTTTTAAAAGCTCATGCTAAACCAAGAATAACGTTTCAAGTTTTCAATAAGTACTTTTACAAACACTTTTAATAGGCGCTATGGTCAAAAATCATGGCGCTTAAGCGCCACAACGGACTGGCAAAGTTGCCAATCGACTACTATTTAACATTTTATTGGCTATTTATTCACTTAGTTAAACTTTTTGTTTAAACCTTAGGTATTTTTCATGACTGACCAACTCAAACGCGCTATCCATGAAGCAAAGACGGCAAAAACTACTAGCAAGCCTACTGATAAAGCGGGTGCTAGCAGTGAGGAACAAAACTTCGATATGAGTGAGTCGACTTATAAGACGACCCATACTGCCGTACGTAAGGCGCGCCGCTTTGCGATGCAAGGCTTGTATGAGTGGCTGGTGACCGATCGCCGTTTTGAGACCACAGATAAGCTTGGCTGGAAAGACAACGCCCCTCACGATATCGCCGCGCGCACCCGTGCCACGAACGCTATGCACACCGTACACATTGGCTACTATCACGAAATGATGCGCGATATCCCAGAGCAAATCGAAGCGCTGGACGCTTTAATTGAGCAACACCTTGACCGCAAAGTCGAACAGCTCGATACTGTTGAGCACGCGATTTTGTTGATTGGTGCTTATGAGCTGCAAAACCGTCTTGAGATTCCCTATAAAGTGGTGCTTGATGAAGCAATGAAGCTCAATAATCACTTCGGTGCAACTGACGCGCACAAATTGATCAATGCGGTACTCGATAGACTCGCGATTGAATTACGCGCGCTTGAGGTTGATGCTGATACTAAAGCCAATAAACGTACTTCGCAAAAAGCTGCCGCTCAGCCGCAAGCCGTGTCGCAAGCGACTACCAATACCGAGTCAGCTACAAGTCCTGCCGATAAGCCTACCGCTTCTAATAAGCCGCGTATCAGCGCTAATAAAACCAACGTTAAGCGCGACCGCCCGAATAAATCCAGTACCGCCACCAAGCAAGCGATTAAAAATGCAGCTGCCGCGCCAGCAACTGCTGATAGCGTAGATGATAGCAACGCAAAAAACACTGATACCGATAATACTGTTACCAATGATAAAGACTAGCCATGACTGAGTTTGAGCTGATTGAGCGTATATTTAGCACTCTGCAAGATGAGCAGCCTTCTGCTGGTATAGAAAAAGCCATCGGTGACGATGCTGCGGTAATGAGTCTGCCAACAGGCGCGCGCTTGGTCAGTTGTATCGATACTTTGGTGCAAGGCCGCCACTTTAGCGCGGATTGGGATGAGGTTAATGAGCTGGCTTTTCAGATTGGCTATAAAGCCGTCGCAGTCAATGTCTCAGATATCGCTGCTATGGGGGCGACGCCGCACAGTATTTTATTAGCCTTAGCGCTACCTGAGCGCTTAGCAAATGAGCAGTGGCTAAGCGGCTTTGCTAAAGGCCTGCATCACGCCTGCCAATTATTTGGCGTGACCTTAATCGGCGGCGATACCACGCGCAATGATACTTTAGTGTTAAGCGTTAACGCGCAAGGGTTATTGGCTGCCAATACGAACGCTGTCTACCGCTCAGGCGCAAAAGCAGGTGACAAGGTCTATGTTTCAGGCACCCTTGGTGATGCTGCTTATGCACTCAATCATCCTGATAGTGAGACGGGGCGACAGTTAGCGCACAGGTTACATATGCCGACACCGCGCATTCAGCTTGGCGCATCGCTTGCAAAGACTGACGCTACATCGATGATAGATATCTCCGATGGCCTGTATCAGGACCTCTCGCATATCTGTCAGCAAAGCGGCGTCACCATGCGTATCGATATAGAAAAGCTGCCGACGAGCCAGCCCTTGTTACAGGTAGATGAAGCTGAACGCTTATTGTGTCAGTTAACCGGCGGCGATGACTACGAGCTGGCTTTTACTTTGCCTGCTGATGTCGAGCTGCCTGCTAGCCAATTGACTAACACGCAAATCACTTGTATCGGTGAAGTCGCGGCGACCGATTCGGCGCTACAAGAGCCGCGCCCACGGCTGTTTTATAATGGACAAGCCGTTACCAAAGAGCATCCCGCTCCTTTTACTACGCTACCCTCATTTACGGGTTATCAACATTTTATAGGTTAGCCCATGACTGACGACCTGCATAAACCTGATATTAGTAAAGCCAATGACTGCCCGCCCCTGCCAGCGGGTGCAAGTACCCTCGATACTATTGTGTATTGGCTAGGATTAGGTTTAGGCAGCGGCCTGCCGCGCCGCGCACCTGGCACTTGGGGCACGGTTGGTGGACTGATTGTCGCTATTCCTTTATTAAGCTTAGGCTTTACTGCCTTTTTGATTATTACCCTTTTGTCTTGTGTCATTGGCGTTTGGATCTGTGATCGCAGCTCAGAGCTGATGGGTGTCCATGATGATCCGCATATCGTTTGGGATGAATGGGCAGGTATTTGGATTACCTTACTGCCCTTCTCTTATTTAGGCGTCAGTACCACTAGCTTTTGGTCAGATATTAGCCAGCCTATCGCTATCTTTGCGCTCATTATTGCCTTTATTCTGTTTCGCTTCTTTGACATTATCAAGCCGCCGCCGATTGGCTGGGCAGATAAAAAAGTCGCTGGCGGCTTAGGTATTATGCTCGACGACATTATCGCCGGTATCATGGCCGCTGTAGTTTGGCTGATAGTTATGGCGGGTATGCTGCTATAGCTTCGATAGCTTCGATAGCTTCGATATAAGACGAGACTTTTTACAAAGAGTGCAGCCAAATCCATACAAAGCCTATATGATTTTTGTTTGGCTTTAGGCTATAATTTCAATATATTTTGTTACAACTATCGAGCTATTATGACCTCTTCTCTTTCTGTGATTATCCTCGCTGCCGGCAAAGGCACGCGTATGCAGTCGGCTAAACCTAAAGTACTGCAAACCCTTGCTGGCAAGCCCTTATTGAGTCATGTATTAGATACTTGTCATCATTTGACAGTGGATGAGACTATCGTCGTCTATGGCTTTGGCGGGGAGCAAGTTCAAGAAGCGATGCGCGCTTATAATCTGGCTTGGGTAGAGCAGACAGAGCAGCTAGGGACGGGGCACGCGGTCAAAGTCGCTTTGGAGAAACTACCACAAACTGGTCAAAGCCTAATCTTATATGGCGATGTGCCCCTAGTAAGTCGTCAGACATTAAGCGCACTGCAATCCGCTAATACTGATGGTATGTCGATGTTGACACTAACCGTTGATAATCCGTTTGGCCTTGGCCGAATCAAGCGCGACGCGAATGGCAATATCGAAGCCATCGTCGAACAAAAAGATGCCAGTGACGCAGAGCAGCAAATCACTGAGATCAATAGCGGTATTTATTGTGTCGATAATGCCCTACTGCATAAATACCTGCCTAAGTTGTCAAATGACAATGCGCAAAATGAGTATTATTTAACCGATATTGTCAAAATGGCAGTCGCTGATGGTATCGCTATTGCTGCTATCGAGCCGGAGCATGCCTTTGAGATCGAAGGCGTCAATAACCGTCAGCAGCTCGCAAGCTTAGAGCGCTCATGGCAAAATAAGCTGGTGCACGATCTGCAAGTCGCGGGCGTGCAGTTTGCTGATCCTACTCGTGTCGATATTCGTGGTAGCCTCAGCGCAGGGCAAGATGTGTTTGTCGATGTCAATGTGGTATTCGAAGGCGACTGCGTACTCGGTGATAACGTCTACATCGAAGCGGGCAATGTGATCAAAAACTCACAAATCGGTAATGCTTGCTATATCAAGCCAAACTGCGTCATCGATCAAGCAAATATCGGTGCAGGCGTGGATGTCGGTCCTTTCGCCCACCTACGTCCTAACACTGTACTATCCGACCACAGCAAAATCGGTAATTTCGTTGAGATTAAAAAGTCCGTCGTCGGCCAAGGCAGTAAGGTCAATCATCTAAGCTATATCGGTGATACCACTATCGGCACGGACGTCAATGTCGGTGCAGGCACCATTACTTGTAACTATGACGGCGTTAACAAATCGCAGACTATCATTGAGGACAACGCTTTTATCGGCTCCAACTCAAGCTTAGTAGCACCTGTGACCATCGGTGATACCGCAACAGTGGCAGCAGGTTCAGTCATCACAAAAGATGTCGATGCCAATGCACTAGCACTCGGCCGAGGCCGCCAAGTACAAAAGGACAATTTTCAACGTCCGACCAAAAAATAGCAGTAGCTCAGTAGTTGGCTTGCTACACACTGCAGTCAGAAATAAGCAGCGCGACAACACTAGTGGTGCTGCTTACTGCTATATGGCTCCAAACAAATTTATCAAAATAGCTATCGAAATTACAAATATTGTCACTCTAAAACATCGAATTTAAGGAATCACTATGTGCGGAATAGTCGGCGCGGTCGCTGAGCGTAATATCGCTAATATCTTACTCGAAGGACTCAAACGCCTAGAATACAGAGGCTATGATTCTGCGGGTCTCACGGTGATTCGTAATAATGAGCTACATCGTGAGCGCCAAGTGGGCAAAGTGCAAGAACTGGTCAATGCTGTAGCGGTCAATCCGCAGTTTTTCGATGGTCATATCGGTATCGCTCATACCCGCTGGGCGACCCATGGTGAGCCTGCGCAGCGTAACGCGCATCCGCATATCTCAGGTAAAATCGCTGTCGTCCATAATGGTATCGTTGAGAACTATAGCGAGCTCAAAGAAGAGCTCATCGCGAAAGGTTACGAGTTTACCTCGCAGACTGATACCGAAGTGGTCGCACATCTTATCAATGACTTATATAGCCAAGATAACGACTTACTAGCAGCGGTTCGCGCTGTTATACCAAAGCTACATGGCGCTTTTGCTTTGGGTATTGTCCATGTCGACTGCCCAGATGAGCTAATTGCGGTACGACTTGGCTCGCCACTGGTCATCGGTGTCGGTATCGGCGAGAACTTTATTGCCTCAGATCAGTTGGCGCTACTACCTGTGACTAATCGCTTTATGTACCTAGAAGAAGGCGATATCGCTAAAATCACGCGCGACAAGGTTAGCGTTTATGCCGATGGCGTAGAGGTCAGTCGTAAGATCAATGAGATTGACGCGCAGCAGCACAACGCCGATAAAGGCGAGTTTAAGCACTATATGCTCAAAGAGATTTACGAGCAGCCAGATGCGGTATCTCGCACGCTTGAGATGGCACTAGAGAGCACTGTCTCAAATGAGCAGATAGATGACGACGCTAAAAACAGCTACCAACTAAAAGCCGACTTTTTACAGCGTCATGAATCTAAGCTTGCTGGTATTCGCCACATTCAAGTGATCGCTTGTGGTACTAGCTATCACGCCGGTATGGTGGCCAAATATTGGTTTGAGAATTTAACGCGTCTACCCTGCTCAGTCGAAGTGGCGAGCGAGTTCCGCTATCGCAATCCGGTCGTCATTAATAACTCTTTAGTCGTTTGCATCTCGCAATCAGGTGAGACGGCAGATACGCTATCGGCGCTACGCGACACCCAAAAGCAAGCGCCTACTGGCCTTGTCAGCTTAGCTCTATGTAACGTACCGACTTCCTCACTAGTGCGTGAAACCGATATTTATCTGCCAACTCATGCTGGCCCTGAGATTGGCGTTGCTTCGACCAAAGCCTTTACCACTCAGTTAGTGGCGCTGATGCTACTGGTACTAAAGATCGGCGTCACTCAATCGCGTTTGGACGATGAGCGCTTAACGACTCTACTCGCTGGACTGCATAAGCTGCCTAGTCAGTTGTACGCTAGCCTCCATCTTGATGGCGATATCCAAGCAATGAGCGAAAAATTCGAGAATAAGAAAAGCTGTCTGTTCTTAGGTCGCGGCTTACAATTCCCAATTGCGCTTGAGGGCGCGCTTAAGCTCAAAGAAATCTCCTACATTCACGCAGAAGGCTACGCGGCAGGTGAGCTAAAACATGGGCCATTAGCGCTAGTCGATAAGGACATGCCTATCGTCGTGCTCGCGCCTAAGGACAGTATGTTCGATAAGCTCAAAGCTAATATGCAAGAGGTGCACGCGCGCCACGGTGAGCTGTTTGTCTTCGCTGGTGAATCCAGCAAGATGGTGGCAGAAGATCGTCTGCATGTCGTTTATATACCTGATGTTTGCGAAGATCTTGCGCCAATCGTCTACAGCGTACCCGTGCAGCTACTGTCCTATCACGTAGCAGTGATGCGCGGAACCGATGTCGATCAGCCACGCAACTTGGCCAAGAGCGTCACAGTCGAATAATATAAATTATTGATTTTAAAGTAATTGTGCGCGAGTAATAAAGTATCATACTGAGTAATAAAGTATCATACTGAGTAATAAAGTATCATACTATTGATTATGACGTTTACCCCTGCTATTGTTAAATCAATATTAGCAGGGGTTTTTTATGCTCTCAAAAAAACAAGAAAAATGGCTTAAAGAAGGTAGAGGTCAAGGTGAGCTCGCCGACTATAAGCCTTGGATAAAAATCTCTGACATATCTTCATCAGGTCGCTCTCATAGAGTTTTCGGTCATAAAACAAAACGAACTCATCATTTACTCTCAGACTTAGAACTAGCTACATTTTTGTTTCTTGAATGGAGCCCCACAGTTCTTGATATTAGAGAGCAATTTCCTCTCAATTACGACGATACCCTTATCATTGCAGAAGAAAAGCAAGTTAAGCATCCGAGCGTTAGAGGCGATATACACATAATGACATCAGACTTTTATGTAGTCAGTTCCAATGAAAACTATAGCCAATTCGTATTACAAGCTAAGTACTCAAAAGATTTAGATGATATTCGAACTATAGAAAAGCTGGAAATTGAACGTCATTACTGGCAATCCAAAGGTATACCTTGGCAAATAATTACTGAGAAAGATATTCCTATGGATATCCAAAATAACATAAAGTGGCTATACCCAGAGTCAAATAGTGAAATTACTTTTAATATTGAAGAAAAGTTAGCCTTTTACGTTGCTCAGTTCAGTAAAGCTCCTTCAAAGACCCTTATAAACTTATGTCAAGATATTGATAGCGCTTACTTTGGTGAATTAGGAGCTTCTTTAAACGAGGTTAGGAAACTATTAGCACTTAGATTTTTTACCTTTGATATTCTTATTAGTTTCAAACAATTGAAGTGTAGTGATATTGAGCTATGCTGAAGAAACCGTACAAGTAAACTTGGTAAACTAACGACTCAACGAGGAGTTTACCATGACCAAGAAAGTTAGAACTTACAGCACAGAATTTAAAGCAGAAGCTGTCAAGAAGATAGCGGATAATAATGGCAATATTTCAGCTACTGCAAAGCAGCTCGGGATCGCCATGCAAACCTTATCTAACTGGCAGAATAAAGCCAATCAGGGCAAGCTTGTGGGCACTGAACAATACGATCCTGATCTTATGACGGCTCTTCAGGAAATAAAGCAGCTCAAGCGGCAGCTTAAAGTGGCTGAAGAGGAGCGCGAGATCTTAAAAAAGGCGACGGCGTACTTTGCCAAGCACAGTTAGTGAAGTACGCCTTTATTAAAGACAATCAGCAAGTCTTTAGCATTAGTAGCATGTGCCGCGTACTACAGGTTAAACCCTCAAGCTACTATGACTGGCTAGGTCGTCATATCAGCTGTCAGCAGGTACATCGTAATCAGTGCGAGTTACTGGTTAAAGCCGCTCATACTCAGACCAAGCAGTGCTATGGCGTAGATCGACTGCATGCTCATCTAAGCGAGCAAGGGCATGACATTAGCCTATATATGGTAAGAAGCATCAAAGAGGAACACGGCATTAAATGTCGTCGTCATAAGCGCTTTAAAGTCACCACTGACTCCGATCATAACAAGCTGGTTTATCCAAACGTGCTGGATCAGAAGTTTGATGCAAACCGTCCTAATGAAGTATGGGTAAGCGATATTACTTATATCTGGACACATGAGGGCTGGTTGTATTTAGCGGGAGTCAAAGACTTATATACCAAAGAGCTGGTCGGCTATGCGATCAACAAACGCATGACCGCAGATTTGGTCTGTCGCGCATTGAACATGGCCATCAGGAATAAACGTCCAAACAAAGGGCTAATCGTTCACTCTGACAGAGGCAGCCAGTATTGCAGCCATGCCTACCACAAGATCATTAAACAGCACCATTTTATAGGCTCGATGAGTGGTCGTGGCAACTGCTTTGATAACGCTCCAATAGAAAGCTTCTGGGGCGTATTGAAGAATGAATTAGTATATCACCAAGACTATAAAACAAGGTTTGTAGCCATCAGAGATATCATTGGATATATTGAGCTGTACTACAACCAGACTAGGATTCAAAAAGGCTTGGGCTATAAATCGCCAAGACAGGTGTGGTTTGACTATTATCGTCAGGCTGCGTAATTAAAATCTCCCAAGTTTATGTATACGGATTTGACGGCAGGGGTCAATATTTGATAAAGTTAAAAAAGAAAACCCTGCACAAGGGCAGGGTTTTCGCATCTGTCTAGGGGGGAGGTGTTAACCTACGATACCCCTAGCTCACAATTTAATTATAAGGCTTTGTAGGTATGAATTCAACTGTTAACGGTGAAAGGGTAAAAAGTACGCTATCTTCACCCAGACTATCTACTTACGAAAAAGAAGTTTCTGACCTAGATAGCGCTTTAGAATTGTATCTATGGAATGCAAATGTATCAGGCGCTTTTTTACCTTGCCTACATATTTGTGAGGTGACTATTAGAAATGCGGTTTCAGAGGTGTTGTTTAAGCTACATAGTAACCAGTGGCCTTGGAATAAGGGTTTTATAAATACTTTGCCTAATCCTGCAAGAATAAACCTACAGCAAGCAAGCACCAAGTCATCTGATGTCAATAATGTTTATTAGAGCTGAGACATTCAAACAAGGAATATATAATGAAAATTTTTTATAAAACTCGCGCAACAGCAACTGGCGGCCGTTCTGGACATACAGGTCTTGATGATGGTTCTTTAGGTTTTGATTTGGTGTCTTTTCAAGAGCAAGATAAAGAAGGTGTGAATCCAGAACAGCTGTTTGCGATGGGCTACGCTGCGTGCTTTGATAATGCTCTGGATATGACAGCACAGCAAATGAAACTACCAATAACTGGGTCAAAAACTTCTGCTCAAGTTGGTATTGGTATGAACGCTGATAACAGCTATAATTTAGATATAGATTTATTTATTGAAGTGTCTGGTATTGACGAGTCACAAGCGCAAACTCTAATCGAATCCGCTCATCAAGTTTGTCCGTATTCAAATGCAACTCGTGGTAATGTTGATGTACGCCTGCATGTTACTGTGGCTTAAAAAGCAGTGGTAATTATAAAAAATAATAATAATAAAAAATAATTATAATTATAATTATAATTATAATTATAAATTTTATAATTGCTTGACTAATCTACAGGGTCAAGCAATTTTTTATACCTTAAAATATTTCTGCTCTTCTTATATTTGGAGGTATATCTGATAATTGTCCACTCAATAGAGCAGACCCTAATTAGCTATCTTGATTATCCTTATTATAAAAAGTAAGCAATTATTTTTTAACTCTCAGAAACCTAAAATCTTTCCTAATTCAGATGTTGCAAGATTATGAAAATCAAAAACAGACTCAGACAGATATTGATTGGCTATATAGGTCTTTTCCCTACGCTGTTAATCGTGTTGAGTGTATTAAAGCCGATTACTAAGGATTTGAGCTTTCCAGTGGTTGTACTGATAGAAACTATAATACTTGTACCCCTAACCCAGATGGCATCTTTTCCGTTGGCAGGTTGGTTATTCAATCGTATTAGAGGCGAGAAATAGAGCTAGGCACAAAAAAAGTGATAAAGAAATCATCATAGTAATAGATAACTACTAGAATTTCATTTATCACCTTCAATACCTTATGGTAACTGAGAATTTAAGCCACCACAAGCGTTGCAATCTACAGCAGCTTATTTATGCCAAATACTTTTAATAGACTCCCAATACTCTGAGAAAACGGAGTCATTACGCTTCGTTTCTTCCTTACTATCTAGATGGGTAGGTGGCAAGATATGCTCATAGTAGGTATCTTTTAATAGCTTACGTAATAAGCCTTCTCCAATAAATCCTTTACCATCATTTAGCGTATTTGCCGCTCGTAATAGGTGACGAATGTCATATTGCGATGGATCTATATCAGGTACCTGTTTTTTGATATTCAGTAGGCTATATACCGCGACTCTAGCCGTACGAACAGAGCTTTCGACGGTGAATACTACATCGTTTCTAGTTTCGACAAATTGTCCTACTAAGCCTAGATTAGTACAGCCTTGTGGTACAATTTCAGGACGGTCGCCCTGCGCACGTGCCATAAACTGTGAGGTAATATATGGCATATAGGTAGATCTAACAATGGTATTGTCAACTACGCTATCTAACTCATCGATAATACCAAGGTGATGGCAAAGCTCTGCTAAAATCTCATTACCTGTACATTTTGGCATTGGTTTCTTACTATAATTGCCGTCTTTATCCATCAGCAAACTATATACCCAAAGCACTAAAGTATCCTCTGGTTGGTTCGGGAAATGTGGCTGACGATTACAAGTAAAGCTCATTACCCAATTAGAATCGGTAAAGGTGACGATACCACCTGTGGCTGTTTTACCTGAGTAAGGATCATTAACAGATAGCTCTTTAACCTTATTTACCAATGCAGAAGGCTTACAGGTAAGGGTCGCTGACATCCATGCAGACTCATTCACATTACCATTGAATTTTTCAGGATGACCAAAAATGCTGGATTGGTAATCCCCCCGATAAATAAGAACACTTAAAAATAGAGAATAACTGCTAAAATA
>NZ_JADQAL010000052.1:0-12739 GCF_022129275.1 Psychrobacter sp. Ps3 | reverse complement strand
CTGCAAATCGCCTAAAAAATAGTCTCTGTCAGTGCCAAGGTCGAATGTTCAACACAACCTAAACAAAAAAAGGACGCTTAATTACGTCCTTTTTCATATTAGATACCTCACACTAAACATCAAAGCTCAGCTTAGCTCGTTTTTACGTCATCAATCCACTGACCATAGCCTTCTGCTTCCATATCCGCTAAAGGAATAAAGCGCATCGCCGCTGAGTTCATACAATAGCGCTTGCCCGTTGGCGCAGGACCGTCATTAAAGACATGGCCGACGTGTGAATCTGCATAGCGACTACGAATCTCGGTCCGAGTTGAGAAAAACCCTTTGTCTTCTTTTTCAATGACCATCTCTGGGTTCAGCGGCCGCGTAAAGCTTGGCCAACCAGTCCCAGACTTATACTGATCGCGAGAAGAATATAGCGGCTCACCTGAAACCACATCAACGTATAATCCGGGCTCTTTATTATCCCAATACTCATTATTAAAAGCGCGCTCAGTACCGTCCTCTTGCGTAACTTTATACTGTATATCACTTAAAGACTGCTTGAGCTCTTCCTTGCTAGGCTTAACAAATGACGCAGGATTAAAGCCTGAGTTTGCAGTTGTCGTTGAGCTCATTGTCTGGGTATTAGTTATAGTGACTTCGCTATCTTTGGGCTTAAACTGACTAAAATCTAGCTCATAGTCCTTGCCGTAGACGCTCTCGATAAACTGATAGCGACCTGAATTAAAGGTATAAGCCTTATAACGTAGTGGATTTTTCTTATAGTAGTCCTGATGATACTCTTCAGCAGGATAAAAAGTACTCGCCGGTACGATCTCTATCACTACTGGCTTATCGTACACACCGGAGGCTTGCAGATCTTTTTTAGCCGCTTCTGCTATTTGTTTCTCTTTTTGGTTATGATAAAAAATAGCCGGACGATACTGCGTGCCTCTATCGACAAACTGACCTTGATCGTCAGTAGGGTCAGCGATACGCCATAAGGCTTGTACGATACCATTGTAGGTTATCTTAGTAGGATCATAATAGACCTGAGCAGCTTCAGTATGCCCTGTGCCTCCCGCTGATACCGCATTATAGGTTGGGTTATCAGTCTGTCCACCACTATAGCCTGAGACAACTTCTACAACGCCAGGGATCTTTTCATAACCAGCCTCTACGCACCAAAAACAACCACCCGCTACCGTCGCTACTGCTAGATTGGGATCTGTAGGGGCATAAGGATTGTCAGCATCAGGGTTTTTTATACTAGTGCTGTTTTCTGTGGAGGCGCAGCCTGCTAACAGAGCGCTACTGGCTAATACCGCCATACTCATAACTTTAATTTGGCGTTGAAAACTCATAAAACGCTCCTAACCGTTTTGTTTGCTACCTTCTTTGAATACTATAGCCTTATTACACTATAGTAACGCTCAAGCATGACAAAAATACTTTATTCTTGTTATATATTTATTATTTATAGTTTCTACATAGTCAACGACTTCGATTCACATCTATTAAATGACTGAAAAGCGTTAGCTTTCAATAGAAAAAGAGCCTATTACCTTACGGTGATAGACTCTAGTTATACTAATAACCAATAGTTTTAAATAATATCGACCATAAGGTCAGTTAAGCGCTTTTTTTATCTTGAGTATCATTATTGGGTCGATCTTCACTCGCGGTTTGAATTTTTTGTAAGATCTTCTTGATACCCGCCGGTGGCATATAAGTGGGTACTGCATAAGTATCGCTGACTTCTTTGGCAGCAGCTTTGGCAATATCGTCATAATCTGTCTTTTTCATACCTTTGACGGTAGGATCAATGCCGACAGTTTCGATAAGCTCACGGACTTGCTCGATAAAGTAATTGGCCAGCTCTTTTTCGGTTTTAGTCGCTTGAGCGCTTTCAACGATGCCTGTTTTTCTAGCGAGTTTCGCCAATCTTTTCTCTGATCCTTTACGGTTGACCTCTAACACATAAGGCAAAACGATTGCGTTAGCGCGGCCGTGAGGGATACTGTAATGCGCGCCCAATTGGTGAGCGATCGCATGCACATAACCTAAACCAGCTTTATTAAAGGCGATACCGCCATAATGTGCAGCTATCCCCATCTCTTCGCGAGCCTGCAGGTCTTCCCCATTTTCATAGGCGATTGGCAGATACTGCATCACCGCTTTGGTGGCAGAAGCGGCATAATAGTCGGTCTCAACGCTAGCATTAGCGCTCATCCACGCCTCTAAGGCATGAGTCAAAACGTCAATACCAGTATCCGCAGTGATATGCTTAGGCATCCCTTTCATAATCACAGGATCGATAGCGGCGGCTAATGGAATCATTTTAGGATCGATTGATAGCGCTTTTTGATGCGTGTCGTTGTCCGATACTACTGCGCCAAGCGTCGCTTCTGAACCGGTACCGGCAGTCGTTGGAATACAGTACAGCGGCACTCCTTTCTTTCTTGCCTTAAGGATACCGATAAGCTTTTGCGGCTTACAGTTATTGCCTTGTGACATTGCGATCATCTTCGCTGCATCAATAACTGAGCCGCCGCCAATAGCGATTATCGCATCGCACTTAGCGTTGACCGTTTGGCTTAGACCTTCTTCTACGACGGCAAAAGTAGGGTCTGGAGTGATGCCATCATAAACCTGATAGCGGATATTATGCTGATCTAAATAGTCAGTAACTTTGGCCGGGATACCAAGCTTATTGAGTACGGCATCGGTTACGATAAAGACGTTAGTGCCGCCTTCATTGATGACCATATCGCACAGCTCATTACAAGCGTCTTCACCGACGAATAACAAAGGTCTAGGTAGCGGAATAAGGTGCGAGAATACTTTTAGTGCTTTAGCACGCGTTTTTGCGACAGCTAAGTAGCCGGCATGTTGTAATTTGTCGTTGTTCATGAGTTTTGCAAGAGGAGAGTTTGTAGCAGGCATAGAAATATCCTTTTCAATAATGCGGCGGTAAATAAAACAAACACCAAACGACTGTTTGTATGAATTGTACCACTGTCATTTTATATATATTGCGATAATTATGAACTCATATGTTCTAGTCAATATTTAGTCGTGGCAGCGTCTAAACTTTGGTAATCATCATGAGCGCATAACAGTCGATATTAAGCATCAAAAACAAATAAACAATAACTAGAGCTCAGCACAGAGGTCTTGCTTGCCAAACTTTCTTTTAATAACAGATGGTATTAACAGATGGTCTTTATCCTATATAACACTGGCCTGCAATAAGCGCTGAGAATACCGATGCTGCGGATGGTTAAATAGCTCCTCTGTTGCACCTGCCTCTACGCAAACGCCTTGTTTGAGTACCATAGTATACTGACACAGCGCCCGCACGACTTTTAGGTCATGGCTGATAAACACATAGCTGATATTAAACTTAGCTTGTATCTCGCGTAGTAGCGTCACAACCGTCACTTGCGTGGTGCTATCAAGCGCTGAGGTCGGCTCATCTAATATCAGCAGCTTTGGCCGCATCACAAGCGCTCTTGCCAACGCGACCCGCTGGCGCTGACCACCCGATAACTCATGCGGATAACGATGAACAAAATCAGCGGGTAGATGCACTGTCTTGAGACTCTCTAACACAGCCTGCTGACGCGCAGCCTGAGTGACGCCTTGCACCAGCAACCCCTCTTCGACCACCTGCATCACCGTCATACGCGGATTAATACTAGCAAAAGGATCTTGAAAGACCATTTGAATCTGCGAGCGAAACTGACGTAATTCGCTATTACTCAAGGCGAAAAGATCCTGACCGTCGATGAGCACTTGTCCGCGCACGCGCGCTTGATTGCTCAGTAGTTTGCTCAGCGCCAAGGCAATAGTGGTCTTACCAGACCCCGACTCGCCAACGATACCCAAAGCTTGACCAGCTGATAAGCTCAGGTCGACTGATTTTACTGCTTCGAACCAGCGCTTAGTGCCGCCAAATAGGTTTTTTTCTATCGGAAAATCCACTTGTAGCTTATTGACTACTAAGACTCGCTCGTCAGTGGCGGTTTCATTGGTAATCGTTAGCGCTGACCCAAAATTTTGCTGCATCAGTGTGCGAGTATAGTCCGCTTTTGGCTGCGCAAAGATAGCAGCAGTTTTGCCTTGTTCAATCGTCTGACCTTGGCGCATAACGATAATCTCATCGCTATAGCGTTTGACTAAATTTAGGTCATGGCTGATCAAAATCATCGCCATATCTCGCTCAGACTTTAGGCTATTTAGTAGTGCTAATATCTCGTGCTGCAAAGTCACATCAAGCGCGGTAGTTGGCTCATCAGCAATCAAAATGTCAGGCTGCTGTGCTAATGCCATCGCAATCATCACCCGCTGGCGCTGACCGCCTGATAGCTCGTGCGGATAGCGGTTGAGCTTATCAATAGGATCAGTGATATTTACATCTTCTAACAGCTGGATAGTATGCTTGCGCCACTGCGGCTTTGCGATACCGTTTAGGCGCAGCGATTCGGCGATTTGCTTGGCGACGGTATGTAGCGGATTCAGCGCAGTCATCGGCTCTTGAAATATCATGCCGATGCGCTGACCACGAATGGATCTGAGCGCTCTGTTTTGCGCCTTATCTTTACCTTGGTTATTGGTAATGGGTAGCTGCGTTCTTCCATCGAGCAAGACCTGGCCACTGACGCTTAGGCTATTTGGCAGTAATCCTAACAGTGCTAGGCTGGCGATTGATTTGCCTGAGCCCGACTCACCAACGATAGCGAGCGTCTGGCTTTGATGCAGCTGATAAGATAAATTATCGACTAATATGGCTTTGTTATCCGCCGTGATAGTCATATCTGTAACGCTTAGAACACATGGGTTTTGCTTAGTATCATCAATCATATCAGCTGCGCCTTGGGTCAAAGGCATCACGTAACGCTTCGCCAATAAAGATAAGCAAGGATAAAATAAAGGTTAAACTAAAGAACCCTGATAGCGCAAGCCAAGGCGCATCGAGATTGTTTTTGCCTTGTACCATCAGCTCCCCTAATGACGGTGAGCCGGGCGGTAATCCGTAACCTAAGAAATCAAGCGCAGTCAGTGCAATGATATTGGCGGTTAAGATAAACGGCAACTGCGAAAGACTGGAGGCTAAAGCGTTAGGCAAGATATGTTTGCGCATGATTTGGCTGTCAGAGACCCCTAAATTACGCGCCGCCCGTACATAATCAAAATTACGCGCCCGCAAAAACTCAGCACGCACCAAACCGACCAAACCCATCCAACCAAACAATAACATCAAAGCAAACAGCACATAGACACTAGGGCTAAACAGGCTGACCAAAATGATAATCATAAATAGCTGCGGCATCCCGCCCCACACTTCCATAAAGCGCTGACCTGCTAGATCTACCCAGCCGCCATAGTAGCCTTGAATTGCGCCGACGATAATGCCTATTAGTGCTCCAGCTAAAGTCAACGCTATACCGAATAACAGAGAAACCCGCATACCATAGAGAATGCGCGCGAGCACATCGCGCCCTTGATCGTCAGTGCCGAGCCAGTTCTGAGCGTTAGGTGCAGCAGGATAAGGAAGACCCAATTCTACATTTGGCGTCTGATCGGCAAAAGGAATAATCGGCATCACATAAAAGCCTTTGTCCTCAATCAGCGCCTGTACCGCAGGATCTTTATAGTTAGCTTCAGTCTCAAATACACCGCCAAAAGTAGTCTCAGGATAAGCTGTCAATACAGGCACATAGTAGTCACCGTCATAACTGACCAGTAGTGGTTTGTCATTGGCAATAACATTAGCAGCCATACAGAGGATGAACACTAAGCTGAAAATAATAAGAGAGATTAAACCTAAGCGATTACTACGAAAGCGATCGAGCCGCGCCTGCCAAATCGGATTTAGGCGTTTGGCTTTTGATTTAGTTAAAGCAGGTGGCGGCGTAGCAGTAGAATAATTAGACATTAGCGACCCTCAAAATCAATACGAGGGTCTATCAGATGATAGCTCAGATCACTGATAAGCTGTAATAATAAACCAAGTAAAGTAAAGATAAACAGCGTACCAAATATCACTGGATAGTCGCGCTGCTGAATGGCTTCAAAGCCAAGCAGGCCCAGTCCATCAAGTTTAAAGATAATCTCAATAAGAAAGTTACCGGCAAAGAAAATACCGACGATAGCGGCCGGAATACCAGCTATGACAATCAGCATAGCATTACGAAAGACATGCCCGTAAAGCACTTGACGATCCCCTAAGCCTTTAGCGCGTGCGGTCAACACGTACTGCTTGCTCAGCTCCTCTAAAAAGCTAAATTTAGTCAAGTAAGTCAAACCGGCAAAGCCGCCGACGGTACTCGCTAGTAAAGGTAAAGCTAAATGCCAAAAGTAATCTTTTATTTTACCTAAAGTGCTCAGCTGATCGAAATTCTCTGAGGTCAGCCCTTGTAGCGGAAAGATATTAAAGTAACTACCGCCCGCAAAAAACACCAGTAATATTACCGCAAATACAAATACCGGAATCGCGTGACCAACTGCTAATAGCATCGCTGTCGCTTTATCTACCGCCGAGCCGTGATGCATAGCTTTATAAACCCCCAATGGTATGGCAATCATATAGATCAGCAGTGTGCTCCACAGTCCTAAGGAGATGGAAACAGGGAGTTTTTCGATAATGAGGTCAGTTACCGTCTGCCCTTTAAAGAACGACTCGCCAAAATCTAATTGAGCATAGTTTTTTAGCATAATCCAAAAGCGCTCAGGCGCGGATTTATCAAAGCCATATTGCGCATTAATCGCAGCGACCATCTCCTCCGATAATCCGCGCGTACCTTGATAAGTGCTGGTATTACCGCCAGAGCCGCCTGCGCCTACGCCTACGCTACTATTAACCGCGCTATCTTTTGCGCCTTGTTCAATCAAAGCCAGTTGCTGCTCGACAGGACCACCAGGTGCGGCCTGTACAATCACAAAGTTCGCCAATAAAATCAAGAAAAGCGTCGGTAATATCAGTAGTAGTCTCTTTAAGATATAACGACCCATGATGACGACTTCCTTGCAAAGGTAAAATAGCAGACAACAGTCAGCGGACAAGTGAGGTAAGAGGTAGTGCTATGCGAGTGTTAGAAGTTATCCTTAAGCTCTCGTAGCGCTGTAAACACCGTTAAGCGCTCTTCATTGTCAATATTCGTTTTGGCTTTTACGCCTGCAATGACGCTAGGCTCATGCGCTCGCAAAAACACATTGACCTCGCGTTCATGCTCCAAAGTGACTGGTAGCGTACATAGTCCTTGCTGCGTCTGACTCTCTGCTCGCTCTAAAGCTTGCTGCATCGCCATATTACCCGGCTCAATAGACAGCCCAAAACGCAGATTGTTAGCCGTATATTCATGGGCAGGATACAATAACGTATCGGCAGGCAGACTGTTTAGTCGTTTGAAACTCTCGTAAAGCTGCTCGATAGTACCGGTAAAGACACGACCGCAGCCTGCGCTAAACAGCGTATCACCGCAAAAGCAGTGCTTTTGACCGTCGATATCCAACACATAAGCCATGTGACTTGCCGTATGCCCGGGGATATCCCAGACTTGTGCTGAGCAGCCCCAAGCACTGACCGTGCTGCCGTCTTTTATCGTTTGATCTTCCTCAACGCCATGCTCGCTATGGCCGACGATATGCGTCATCGGGAAGTGCTCTTGTAGCTCCATTACGCCGCCGACATGATCAAAGTGATGATGCGTGGTCCAGATAGAGGTCATCTCTAAGTCATGCTCTTCCATATAGTCCGCGACAGGCTGCGCTTGGCCGGGATCAATAACGATAGCTTGTTTATTATTTTTATTAATTAATGTCCAAATATAATTATCGTTAAATGCTTTTATTGGAATAATTTGAATACTCATATCGAACCCTTATTGGTTAACACTGGTTTTACGTATTGATCTTAAATGTGCGCTTATATGACTGTTATTCACGGTTAATTGAGGTTTATCGTCTTAGCTTACCGCTTTCACTTGGAGCTGAATTTAGCGTTTTAAATAATCATTAACTTTCGCTTCCGCCTTTTTGTCCACCCACCAGTAGTCGATACCAACCGCATTGGTCGGCAAAGTCGTATGGTGATACTGATTCCAGTACGCCACATTAGTGCCAGATTTGCCGTATAGTGGGACTAAATAGTGACCTGCGCGCAGTAAGCGATCGAGCACTTTGGTATAAAGCACAATCTCCTCACGACTCTCAGCATCGCCAAGGGCTTCTATGACTGTATCTATCGCCGAGTTTTTGATGCCGATCGTATTGCGATTACCGACTTCATCAGCAGCCGCGCTGCCCCAAAAGGCGGCTTGCTCCGCGCCCGGTGATAAGCTTTGCGCGAACACATCGGTCGTCATATCATAATCATAACGACGCGTGCGCTCATAGTACTGCGGCCCGTCGACTTGACGCAGATTTGCCGCAAATCCTAAGCGCTCAATATTACGAATATAAGGCAGCAGTACTCGGCCTAGCGTATCGCCTGTCATCAAAATCTCAATTTGCGCGCGCTCGCCATTTGGCTGATACAGCTGCATGTCTTGATAATAAAATCCAGCATCGAGTAGTAACTGCCTTGCCTTGAGTAAACTCTCCCGGTTAAAGCCGTTACCATCGCTCTTAGGTAGCTGCCAATCTCTAAGCACTCCTTGACGCTGCCTAGGCTCTAGATCACTGAGTAGTGGCGTCAGTACTGCCATCTCATCAGCAGCTGGCGTACCAGTCGCCGCCAGCTCTGAGCCATAAAAAAAACTCTGCAAGCGCTCATACTGGCCATGAAATAAAGTCTTGTTCATCCATTCAAAGTCATATGCTAGACTGAGCGCTTCACGGACGCGAATATCTTGAAACAAAGGCCTGCGCATATTCATCACGAGCCCCTGCATCGGTACAGGGTTTTGACTACTTATCGACTCTTTGACAATCATTCCCGCTTTTACGGCAGGGAAGTTATAGCCTGTTGCCCAATTCGAGGCTTTGTTTTCGGGACGAAAGCGATATTGTCCAGACTTAAAGCCTTCAAAGGCAATCTCATCGCTTTGATAATAGACGAACTTAATCATATCGAAGTTATAGCGGCCGCGATTTACCGCCAGATCACGGCCCCAATAATTTGGATCGCGCACATAGCTGACCGAACGCCCCGCCTCGACACGGCCTAATTTATATGGGCCACTGCCCATCAAAGGCGTTAAGCTTATCTTTTCAAAATCGGCATCAATGGAGGATTTGGCAAAGATAGGGAACTGGCCAACGGTTAGCAAAATCTCTTTGTTATCACTGGAGGTAAAGACGAACTTCACTTTATGTTTATCAAGGATTTGTACTTCTTTAATATCGCCTAAATAGCTGCGAATATACATCGGGCCTTTGCTGAGTATCGCCTCATAAGTCGCTTTAACATCACTGCTAGTGACTGGCGTACCATCCCAAAACTTGGCTTTAGGATTGAGATGATAAATGATCCAGCTGGCATCATCAGTATCGTAAGTCACGCCTGTGGCCAGCTGCGGATACATGGTAAAGGCTTCGTTCAGTGAGCCAGTCATCAAGGTATCGTACAGATAATCCGTGCCGACCATTGCCACGCCCGTCGTCATCCACTTATTGGCCGCGTTAAAAGTGCCGCGAGCATCGAGCGATAGCGTACCACCCTTTGGCGCATCAGGGTTGGCGTACGGCATGTATGGG
The DNA here is from genome assembly GCF_022129275.1 of Psychrobacter sp. Ps3. Taxonomy (NCBI): domain Bacteria; kingdom Pseudomonadati; phylum Pseudomonadota; class Gammaproteobacteria; order Moraxellales; family Moraxellaceae; genus Psychrobacter; species Psychrobacter sp. Ps3. The sequence goes on along the minus strand of NZ_JADQAL010000052.1, from coordinate 3,055 downwards.
GTGTCGATGTATTCAGCGCTACTATTATGTCCAAGCGCTGACGTGGTAACCACCTCGGCTTGACTGCTAGAGGCGTAGCAAAGCAGTAGGCTCAAAGTAGCGGCCTTATAAGACTTGTATAATATAGCTTGTATCGGAGCGTTATTGATCATAGCTTGTCTATCATTATGGGCGCTATCGGCGCTTTTTATCAAAGCAGACTTTTACAGTAGCCTAATTCTAGCGGTGATGCGAAATCTAATCATACCAAACTTCGCTTTTTTAACCTAATCAAAAGCGTAGATGTGTTTTGCTACTTTTTAAATATCGCCCTTAAAAATAATTTCAGTACCTTCTATACTCGCTTAGCTACTCCCGCTCAGCTATTCCCACTTAGAAAAAAACGCCACTTATTCAGCGGCGTCTTTTGATTATAGCTATTTTTGCCGGCAAGGGGCGATACAGCAATTAGGCATACTTTTTTTCAAAATCCTGCATAAAGTCAACAAGCTGCTCTACCCACTCAAGCGATACCGCGTTATAGATACTAGCGCGCATACCGCCGACGTCGCGATGGCCCTTTAGATGTAGCAAGCCTGCTTTTTCTGACTCTTCTAAAAACACTTTATCTAAGCTATCATCTGCCAAGGTAAAAGGCACGTTCATAATCGAGCGATATTGTTTGGCAACCGGATTATTATAAAAATCACTATCATCGATTGTCTGGTATAGCAAATCCGCCTTTTGCTGATTGATTTTGCCGATAGCTTCAACGCCGCCTTGCTCTTCTAACCAGTCGAATACTAGACCCGCTAGATACCATGAATACGTCGCTGGCGTGTTAGACATCGACTCTTTTTCAGCCTGATGCGTATAGTTCATCAGCAGCGGGCACCAATCGCTGGCTTGGTTTAGTAAATCTTCACGGATAATGACGATAACAAGACCTGCTGGACCGATGTTTTTTTGTGCGCCGGCGTAAATCATACCAAATTTGGAGACATCAATCGGCTGCGATAAAATATTTGATGACATATCTACGATGAGCGGCACATCAACCTTTGGCGGCTCAAATATTTGCAAGCCATGAATGGTCTCATTGGCGCAGTAATGAAAATACTTGGCATCATCACTTAGGTTCCACTCATCAGACGCAGGTACGTCCGTAAAATTGCTTTGTTTGCCACTAGCGACCACATTAACCTCACCAAGACCTAGCTTAGCGTAGCGCTTAGCTTCTTTAATGGCCTTATCTGACCACGTCCCAGTCGAGAGATAATCAGCGCGGCCATTGTTTAATAGGTTTAGAGGAATAGCCGAGAACTGCAGGCTTGCGCCGCCCTGCAAAAACAGCACTTTATAATTATCAGGTATGTCCATCAGCGAGCGTAATTTACTTTCCGCTTTTTCAGTGATAGCGATATATTCTTTACTACGGTGGCTGACCTCCATCACCGAGACACCGCGACCCTGCCAATCGAGCATCTCGCTTTGCGCACGCTGTAGAACCTCAGTAGGAATAGTAGCAGGGCCTGCAGAAAAGTTGGGAGTTCGATGTGGAGCAGTATGTTCAGACATAATAAGAATTCCAAGCAGTAACAAAGAAATAGAGAAAAAGTTAAGTATAAATTTTAGAACCGCGTAAAGCTATTTTGAGCTAAATGATATAGCAATCAAAAACAATGAATTAATTGGAGATCTGCTGCCAAAACTCCCGCTTAAGTAGACTGTCTTTAAGCATCGTCTCTAAGCTAGGCGTCGTCGCAAATTTAGGATGAGACAAACCGTCGGGCAAAGCGGTCAATACAGCCACCTGAATATCTTCACTCTGTGCAATCTTGAAAATATAACCAGCAAGGCTAGCATTGGCCAGCTCAGCGGTGTCCATACCCGCACATATCGGAAATGAGCTCGTCTCACAGTCTAGTGATAAGGCCTGAGTGATGTTTTGCCAGAGCTTTTGACTGTCATTATCGAGCGCCTGAATATCAACTAGCAGTACCCAGTCCCCATAACGAGCGCCTTGCAAATCAAAGGGCGCTATTTTCTCAGAGGTAGCAGGGGCTAAGTTAAGAGTATGGCTAGCAGTATCAACTTGCTCAGTACTAGCTGATTCAGAGAAGCTATTTAAATTGTTAAAGTTGTAAGACTTGTTGCTAGCATTTGAACTTTCATTATTATTAGCAACATCAACATCAAAGCTGTCATTATCGAAGCTATTCATTTTTACGTGATCAGTAGCTAATACTTCATCATCTGAAGCAACTGGCGCAGTCGCAGTGTGTCTATCTATTGGATCACCACCTCGCACCTCTGGTCTAACTTGTTCGTCTGATACCGGCTGCTGCCCAGTTAATGAATCGGGTGCTTGTATATCACCTGCGCTCTCAGTGATATCGCTTATTTTTAGCGTTGGTGAGTCTGGCCGCACCCATTGTCCGATACCCATCATCGCCAGAATCTGTCGCTGCTGAGCTTGCTGCTGGCGAGCTAAAAGCTCTGAGCTTTGACGCTGCTCAGTAGGTAATGAAGTCGTTTGGCTCTCACTCATTTAGATGGTTTACCCTACTCATTTAGACTCAATATCGTAGCTTTTAAGCGAGCAGGATGCAAGCTACTCACCTAGCTATTTTATTAGTTACTGATGGCGCTGACCCAAAATTTTGACCCAAAAAAAACCCTCTAGCAGGGCAGGTAAATCGAACAGCAAATCAATAACAGTTAAATTTTAGACAAAAAAAAGCGACTCCATCAGCACATCCTCGGCACACAATGAATCTAATACCGTTGCTACCTTCCGGTCCTGGCGGGGTTCATAGAACACTGTTGCGAGGCTACCAATGGAGCCACCAGTTGCAAATTATACTTACTTTTTTCTATTTTACAACCCCTAACGCTACAAACGATAGCTTTTCACGCCAAAGTTAACTGGGCTTAGATATTATCGCCATTTTTAACGCTGCTAGAAAGCAGTAAGGTTGTGACAAAACACTTATATTATTTATTATCAGATTTGTTATGTTAGGGCGTGTTGAACATTCACAAATGCGCACTGCTGATAGCTAAAATAGTTCTA
>NZ_JADQAL010000051.1:0-13371 GCF_022129275.1 Psychrobacter sp. Ps3 | reverse complement strand
TGGTAGTGTGGCTCCGGCCATGTGAGAGTAGGTCATCGTCAGCTCTCTATTCCTAGACTAGCCCCAACTTACTAATGTATGTTGGGGCTTTTCTTTGTCTGCTATTCTTATTCTTATATTGAAAACCCATCACTAGCTATAGTGATGGGTTTATGGTTTTAGTCAGACTATGACAACGGGTTAATCTACTATTCGGCAGTAGACTGGCTAAATACTTCTTTTAGGCTAGTAGGTTCTTTACGCTTGGTTTCATTATGCTTGTGGCGGGCTTTTGAGGAGGCTTGATAAGCGCGCAGTCGAGAGTGCTGTAAGGTACCGATAGGACGATTTTCTTCTAGACAGCGAAAAGTAGTAAAGCTTAAATCTTCTATTGCGGAGAGGTTGCCATCGTCTGGAACATCTTGGCAGGGTATGGTCAAAGTCGCTACGGTAACGAACGGTGCATCAGACTCTTTCCATTCTTTAGTGAGCTGTTCAATGGGCTGTTTTTTGATATTTTGGCAGAGCTGTACTTGTACTTCGAACTGATAGTCGTGCTCTCTGATCTCTTCAATGATAGCAGGACGAATCGCTTCATCTTTAGTAAACAGATGAATCTGGTCACGCTTAATCTTTTTTGTAGAAGCTGCGGTTGGAGTAACTCTGATTTTGGCCATATAGTCGCCATGACGAAATGCGCCTTGCGAGAAATAATCGTATAGCCAAGCGTTCTTAGGAGGAATAGTGGCGAGTTTTCTAAAGGCGTTAAGGGTTCGCAGTCCTTCGGCATTAGGGAACTCTTTGCCGTATTTGGTTAGCCAGTGAAAGACGAATTTACCTTTACCTAGCAGCCCATCACCTAGATAACCGTTGATACCAAAGTTTAGCTTAGACAGATAAGCGTAGTCTTCTATACTATTGGTAAAAAATATAGGGCCATTGACTAAAGCATAATCAAAAGTGGTGCTATCTTCTTCGCCCGGCGCTAGTTTTTTGCCAGGTACATCGAAGATTTTGATAGCGAGTCCTTGTCCTAATCCGAGCCTTCTATCTGGGCTGATAGCCGCAGCGGCATTAGAAAAGCGAATGACGGCATCATAAATGCCTGCTTTAGCATATAACCCTTGAGCGTATTCTTTAGGGATGTTATCTAATATCTCAAACTTAGCTTTTAGACCGCAGTAGCTTTTTGCATGGACGGCGCGGGTATGGTGATTGATGTTGTTTAATTCTTTGCTTTTTTTGACATAGAGACGGATATCTTCAGTGATTATATCAATGACCTTATTATCTTCATCGCTCAAGGTGATGTATTTTGGGTCGTATTTGACAAATTTAGGTTTAAACAATTTTTTTATCATTATTAGCTCTCTTGTATTGATATTCTAGAATTCGAATTCTTAAATATTCTATAAAAGTTTGCCAATAATTATTTATGATAAATAGGGGTAATGTGTAAGTGAAGCCATATTAGTGTTTTTTTAGAATTCTAGAATAACTCTCCAGTCTCCACCGCCTCCTCAAAGTCAAACCCTAACTGCTCACCTTTACGCTGACGCATTTGTTCAATACGCTGCTTACGCCCTACGATTAGCCTTAATACTTCACGGCGCTGTTCGGTGCTCATGCTTAGCCATAATTGACGCTCAGTACGACTGCGCAAGCAGCCAAAACAATAGCCTTTCTTATTACTGGTGCAAACGCCTATACAAGGATTATCAATGTCAAACAGTTCAATCTGCTCATTCATGACCTCTCCTTGTCGCAATTTTACTTTGGTTAAAGTAGATATTTAAATAAAGCATTCGTAATCGTTCAAATTGACTATACATCAGCGTTTTTAGCACTATTAACGTTATATCACTGGTGTTATGCTCATTATTATTCAATTTTTACAGTATAACCAATTATAAAGATGAGATTGCATATGAATATTGTGTACGTCCATGGCTTAGATAGCGATGCCAACTCTAATAAAGGCTTGTTGTTAGAGCAATATTGCCAAGAGAATTATCCAGATAGCAAAGTCTATCGTCCAGATTTAAACCAGTCTCCTGAACAGGTATTTAGCTATTTAACAAAGCTAGTCGACGAGCTCAGTCAAGATGCCGAAACGGTACTGATCGGTAGCTCATTGGGAGGCTACTTTTCAACCTTAGTCAGTAATCGCACTGGCTGCGGCGCATTATTATTAAACCCTAGCACTCAGCCGCATGTCACTTTGCAGCGTTTTAATGATGATAATAGTAACGAAATACTTTATACGACTTCTGGTGGTTGGGCGATCACTAAGAACCATTTACAGTGGTTTGCTGAGCATTCATTATCATCTATCGTTAACCCTAAAAAAGTGGCTGCGCTCATTAAAGAGGGTGATGAATTGCTCAATGCCAGTCTTTCAGCCAAATTCTATAGTGAACAAGGTGCTAGAGTTATTTTGCAAGAAGGCGGTGATCATCGGTTTAGTGATTTTAGGGAGCATTTACCAGAGGTTATGAGGTTAGTGCAGCAGCTATAGAGCGAGTCTAGTAGCTTATCTGGTAAGAGGTGTAAGAGGGTTCAAAAAGTAGCGTCAAGCGTTTAAACGTAAGCCGTAGAACTAGACGACATTATCTGACGTAAGCCACTGATGATTGACGTAAAGCGCACTGTTTTTGGTTATAATGGTCAGATAGAAACCGTTATATGTGAATAATAAAGGAAAGCATTTGTGAGTCAATATAATGCGCAATCGTTAGAAGTTTTAGAAGGATTAGAGCCAGTACGCCGTCGCCCCGGTATGTATACAGATACCACACGCCCCAATCATTTGGCACAAGAGGTCATTGATAACTCCGTCGATGAAGCGCTAGCCGGATATGCTAAAACTATCAAAGTACAGCTTCATCAAGATGGCTCACTGTCGGTGGAAGATGATGGGCGCGGTATGCCAACCGATATTCACCCTGAGTTTGGCCAGTCGGGTATCGAGCTGATTTTGACGCGCCTGCATGCCGGTGGTAAATTCTCAACCTCTAACTATCAAGTGTCAGGCGGTCTGCATGGCGTTGGTATCTCTGTCGTCAATGCGCTATCAACTCGCGTTGAGGTTACGGTCTGGCGTGATGGTACGCAGTTCGATATGGCACTAGAGAATGGTGCACCAGTGACGCCTTTGACCGAATCGGTCAGCTCCAATAAACGTAAACGCGGTACGCGAGTGCGCTTTTGGGTCGATGGCAGTTTTTTTGACACGCCTAAGTTCAGTGTTAAGCAGCTCAAGCACAACCTAAAGGCCAAAGCAGTACTGTCAGCGGGTTTGACTATCGAATTTACCGATAATATAAATAATGAAAAAGTCGTTTGGCAGTTTACTGATGGTGTCGTTGAGTATCTCGCTGAGCAGCTCGATGGTCTTGAGACGCTACCTGATGTGCCTTTTTACTATAATCATGATGCCGCGGACGGTGAGCGCGCAGGGATCACTTTTGCGTTATCTTGGTTACCTGAAGGCGGTAATCCGGTGCAAGAGAGTTATGTCAACTTAATTCCCACAGCGCAAGGCGGCACGCACGTTAATGGACTACGTACAGGTATTTTGGAGGCACTGCGTGAGTTCTGTGACATCCACAATCTATTGCCGCGTAACGTTAAATTAACTGGCGAAGACGTTTGGGATGGCATCAACTATATCTTGTCACTCAGATTCTCTGAGCCGCAGTTTTCAGGGCAGACCAAAGAGCGTTTATCAAGCCGTGAGGCCGCAGGCGCTGTACAGGCACTGGCCAAAGATGCGTTTAGTCTTTGGCTCAATCAGCATGCCGATATAGGGGCGCAAATTGCAGAGCTGGCGATTAATAAAGCCGGTCGTCGCCTTAAGTCCGCCAAAAAAGTAGCACGTAAAAAAATTACGCAAGGTCCAGCACTGCCGGGTAAGCTTGCAGACTGCCGCGGTGATCTACGTGACGGTGCTGAGCTGTTTTTAGTAGAAGGGGATTCGGCAGGTGGTAGTGCCAAGCAGGCGCGTGATCGTCATTATCAAGCGATATTGCCGCTGCGTGGTAAAATTCTCAATACTTGGGAAGTGTCGTCCGATACCGTGTTATCCAGCCAAGAGATTCACGATATCGCCATTGCCATCGGTGTCGATCCGGCTTCTGATGACCTATCTGAGCTGCGCTATGACAAGATCTGTATTTTAGCCGATGCCGACTCTGATGGTCTGCATATTGCTACCCTCATTTGTGCGTTGTTTGTCAAACACTTTCCAGCCTTAGTTGATGCCGGTCACCTGTTTGTGGCGATGCCGCCTTTGTATCGAGTTGACATTGGTAAAGAGGTGCATTACGCGCTAGATGAGGGCGAGCTTGAGCATATCTTAGCCAATGTCCCTGGCAATAAAAAAGCGCAAATCACTCGCTTTAAGGGCTTAGGGGAGATGAGCGCAGAGCAACTGCGTGAGACGACAATGAACCGCGATACTCGCCGACTGGTGCAGTTAGACATGGACGATATGATGCTGACCAATAGCATTATGGATATGCTACTGGCCAAAAAACGTGCTGCTGACCGTAAGTCTTGGCTTGAGAATAAAGGTAACTTAGCCGATATTGCGTTATAGAGTTACAAGGCTGTTAAACGATTTTTACAAAGGGATAAGCGTTAAGCGTTATCCCTTTTTTATGACAAAAATCTGGTCAAGCTATACAGATAAAGCAAAAGATAAATAATAAGTTAGTCCGTTCAGGTTAATGATATGATGGGGTATTCTCATTGTGTAGTGCTATTATGTCCTCAAACTCAAAAACCAGTCCCACTGCTAAACCTACTGCGAACAGACGCTCTAAAGTATTGCCTGAGCTTAATAAAAAAGATCTGGGCAACTTAATCCCTAAGCGCGGCGGTAAACTGACTCCTAAGATAGGTCGTATGCTGATGAAGTCGGCGGGCTGGAAGACCGTAGGCTCTATCCCTAATATCTCACAAGCAGTGGTCTTGGCTGTCCCTCATACCTCCAACATCGACGGGATATATGCGCTACCTTGCTTGTTTGCGCTGGATCTCAAAATCAGTATTATGGGCAAGCATACGCTATTCAAAATACCAGTGCTGGCGCAGCTCATGCGCGGGCTTGGTATCATACCTATTAATCGCGAAGCCAAAGGCTCAGTGCTACAAGCGAGTATCGATAAGTTTAAAAATAATAAGACTTTGTTTTTGGGTTTGGCGCCTGAAGGCACGCGCAAACATACTGACAGCTGGAAAACAGGGTTTTATTACTTGGCAGTAGGAGCGAATGTACCTATCTTACCAGTAGCGTTAGATTATAATACTAAAGAAGTGCGATTTTTGGAGACGGTTTACCCAACGGGTAATATCGAAGAGGATTTGCCAAAGATTTATGCGCAGTACGGCGGGGTAGTGCCTTATCATCCTGAGCGACTCTCACAGCCGCTACAAGATGTTAATCAAGCCTTTAAAGGGTAATAGTAGAGTATAGCAAGTTTAGAAATTAGGCTGACCGTTCGAGGCGCTCACGCCGCCATCGACAGGCAAATTAACACCCGTGATCATTGCCGCATCTTCGCTGGCTAAAAAGGTAATCGCGGCGGCGATATCTTCAGGAGTTACAAAGCGTCCTAGAGGGCAGCGTGCTAAAAATTTATTTACCTTTTCTTGATCTTCTCGCATGTCTTTGGTCATACTGGTCTTAGTCGCGGTAGGGTTGACCGCATTGACACGCACACCATCAGGGCCATGATCCATCGCTAACGTACGTGTCAAGTTGGTGACGCCTGCTTTGGCAGCGTTGTAAGCGGCCATGTTCCAATCACCGCCGATACCTGAGAGCGATGAGACATTGATGATATTGCCTTGTGTCTTGATGAGATGCGGCATTGCAGCCTGACAGACATAAAAAGTACCATTTAAATTGACATCAATAGCTGCGCGCCAATCCTCACCAGATAAGTCCGTTATTTTGCCTTCCATACCTTTGCCCGCATTATTGACGACGATATCGAGCTTCTCAAACCTCTCAATCACTCGTTTTACCATTTCTTGTACTTGGCTTTGTACGCTAATATCACAGGTGATGGTCATGTAGTTGTCGGTATGAATCCAGGTTTTGTCATGTGGAAACAGTTTTGCGGTCTCCTCTAAAGTCTCAGAGGTGCGTCCCACTAGTACCACAGTCGCGCCTTCATTAGCGAAACGCAGAGCAGTGGCGCGTCCCATACCTGAGCCGGCTCCAGTGACGATGACGGTTTTTTCTTTGAAACGTTTCATAATATCTAATCCCTGTTATGATATAAATTTTCGATAAGTTTTTAGTAGTGATTTCGAGTATGGATAGTGATAAATCTACCATAGCCTTATCGACTTGTCATAACAAGCCATGGTTATAAAAAGATACCAAATCATCTTCTTTGCTAGGTTTGATTTTACGATAACCCGCTCGAAGTAAATCGATAGATAAACCACTTGATTGCCAATAGCACTAGAAAAAAAGGCCTTTGCTTTGACACCACCGAACCCCACATCTGAGCCGCATAATCAGCTAACACAGTGGCTAGAGAGCTACCTGCAAGCCCTCAAATCGCCAGACGATAAACAAGATACCCATAATAAAAAGTCCACAATGCAGCAGCTCTATCAGCTACCTTTAGGGCAACTTAGAGTGCTGAGAGTAACGGCAGCACCTTCTGTAAGCGATACTAAGACTACTATGAGTGCTACGCGCTCAGCGGCTATAAAGTTTGGCTTAAGATGGAAAAAGGCGTTATTGAAACAAGATGAAGCTCAGCAAATAGCCAGCGCTTATGTACTGATAGTAGAGATCAAACCTACTGTCAATAGCGACACCTCGATCGACTATCAGCACCATAGTCATAATCATAATGCATCGGCTATGAGTATGAGCTTTGCTACAAAGGAGGTTATAGAGCAGCTAAGCGCGGATGCTAAAGCATCTGGAGTAGTGCTACAGGTCTTTGGCCGGCAAGACTGGCTGCAAATATTAGCCACTCTGCAGACGCCAAATGAGCTGTGGCGACTATTGGACTATCATAAAGCCGCACTGCAAAAAGCTTTTGTAAATGCTAAGTCAAGCTTTGCATCTGAGCAGACTTTGCTTAGCCAGTTTATGGCTAGTCCAGCTATCTACACACAAGCGCTTACTATTGATAATGCTTTAATAAAGTATGGTATTCAAGATGAGCCGAATAGTAGGTTAGTGGCTATGAGTCTGGCGCAAAGAAACAAAGCGGCGACTACCAAGCGCTTTCATGAGCAGATGAGGCAAGCGTCCATCTTATGGTATCAGCTCAGCGCGCAGATGCTCTCAAAGTCGTCATCAGCTGAGCAGTTGCCATTTTGGCAACGCCAGTTGTTAGCAGAGTCATTGTTTTCGCGCTATGAGCTGATCCGCACCCTCTATCAGCATCCAAGTCGCAGCATGGAGCAGCAGCAGACCGGTTATGTGGTACATCAGCACTCTTATGAGAATTTAGGCCAGCATTATGTGCTGATATTTTATGGTCAACAATCAGGCGGTAAACAAAGCCGCGAAGCTCTCGCGCCCAATTTGGCTACAATAGCTAAAGATGTCTCGACACGGCTGCCTATCGCCGAGCTACACCATGTTATTGTGCTAGGTATAGAGTTTATAGTAGAGGCGGCAGATACCTTTATTGATATTGACCTGTTTATTCAGCCAGTCACCGCAATGAGTGAAAAAGAGCGGCAACTGACTCGGCAGCTACAACGGCTCCATAACCAGCAGCAGCGTACTCAAAAAGGCGATGCGACAGACGATAAGTCCGATGTCGATAAAAGCAAAAAACCGCTACCTACTATGTATCTTAGTCTCAATATTCCCGCTAGCAAAAAGCAGTCATAGCGCCAAAAAGCTTAGCAGCTATACCTGCCTTTTATCCCCACGCATAAAAAAAGACAGCCTAAGCTGTCTTTTGTTTTATCGTTATCAATACATGTCTAGCAAAGCTTATTTATAGCAAAGCTTACTTATTGGTATCGTCAGCAAGACCGCTACCCGGTAAGATTTCATTATCATTACCAGTGTTCAGCTCAGAGTCCGTATCTCCTCTAGCAGGCACGATATTGACAGTGTCAGTATCAAGATTGCTAGTATCTACGGTATCTGTACGCAAGTCTTCTGTTGCAACGCTTGGCGTAGCTGGCGTGCTTGTAGCAGTAGGCGTGTTATCGCGAACCGACTCTTTAACCTTTTCTTGCGTTGATTTGCTTGGTTCTACAGCTGATTTAGCTTTGGCTTCGTCACGCTCTTTGTCCATTTTGTCTTGCATCTTACGTAACAAACGAGCGGCTGCTTCTTGACCACCAAGACCGAATGATAGAGCAAAGGCTACGGCTACCGCGCCTAAAGTCAGACCAAAGGCTAGGTTAACAATAGAGTCAGCAATACCCATTGCTTTTAGACCCATAGCAAGTACTAAGCCCATGATCAATACACGTACGATATTGGCTAAGAACTGTGAACCTTGTTCTGAGCGCTCAACCACACCAGCGATGATGTTAGCAAGCCAAAAGCCGATGAATAGAATAATCGCGCCTAGAATGATGTTGGCACCAAAAGCGATAAACATCGTGATAATCGCTGAGATAGGCTCAAAACCTAATAGGTCAGCGGCTGCAACTGCAGCAAATAGCATCGCAAAGAAGACGATAGCATAGCCTACGACATCAGAGACTCTCTTCTCACCCATCATCTCTTGTAGACCGACTTTAGCAGGTAAGCGGTTGACTTCTGTGTTCTCAAGCAAGCCTTTGATGATGTTTGCAACCATACGTACGACATAGTAAGTCACAATCAAGATAGCAGCGGCCATAAAGATATTAGGCAGAGCTTCCATGATTTTATTGAGCATGTTAGTCGCAGGACGAGCGATAACTTCGATTTTTAATGCGTTTAGAGCGGCGATAATCGTTGGAATAATCACTACTAAAAAGGCTAAAGACCCTGCAATATTAGGCAAGCTGTTCTCTTCGCTAAGACCGGCTTTAGAAGCAAGCTCTTGAACGTTAAAAGTAGATACAAGGTTAGTTACGATGCCGCGTACCACTTTGGCAATGATATAACCAACAACAAAGACTACACCTGCAATAATGATGTTCGGAAGGAAGCTAAAGATTTTGTCGACCATATTGGTTAAAGGCGCAAATAAACCATCAAGCTCTAATTGACCTAGTACTATAGTTAGGACAATAAGTAAGATGAACCAATAAACCATATCAGCAATGGTGCTGCTCATAGGTTTAACGCCTGCTTGCGCGCTCAAACGCTCATCCATTGTCGTCTTGGATAGTGCAGTATTAAGCGCTGTACGGGCCACAGTAGCCACAACCCAGCCAATAATACCAATAGCAATGGCGGCAATAAGATTAGGAATAAAGGACAACACTTGGCCCACCATGTTGGCAAATGGCACTGAGATAGAGTTTAAGTTAAGTGTGTTTAGAGCCGCTGAAATAGCGATGATAAAGATAAACCAAAAAACGATTTTGGATATAATACCTTCCAAGTCGTACGATTTACCTGTAGAAGTGTCCATACGTTGATTCAAATTTACTTTGGCCAATACATTACGCACTAAAGCTGCTATGCCTAAAGCCACTAACCAGCCAATAATAAAAATCAAGATAGCCCCAATGATAGAGCCAATCGGCCCACCAAGATAACCATTAAAAGATGTAAACATTGGATTCATCTTATCCTCCTTTAATAATCATGCCTTGATAATGAATAAATTGTGCACATTCACTAAAAGATGACATCATTATTTATAAATAGTATTTTAATAAAATTATTTAATTATAAAGCTGCAATATAGAGCAGATGATTATGAGAATGGCAGTCCATTGCACAATAAAAGCTCTGTTATTAAGCGTTGATCCTAAACTGCTATTGTAACTGATAATTTCTATACCAACTGACAACCTGATAAAAGGTTGTTAGAAGAGATAAACAGAGAGGAGCTAAACCATCTAAGCTATTTTGGTAATCTAATAATTGATATAGAAAATAGGACTCTTCGTTACATATTCTTTAATCTGGTTAAGCTTAGCTGATATGATGTTTGGTTTAAAGACATAATGCTTTACTTAACGCTATAATTGTGTGATAACTTGTTATCATGATTAGAATTGTTAACAAAAAATGTACACCTGTAGATTAAATATTATCTTAAAGCTGATAGCAGACGTAGTTACGAAAACCAAGATTTGTTATGATGACGAACCAATAACTTATTATCACCTCCTTAACCTTGAGAGTATTTTATGAAAAAAATCACTACCTTTACGATGGGTACGCTAGCTGGCGCCATGCTACTAGTAACGGGCTGTAGTACCAATAACGGCAATCAAGATACGTCAGCTGCAAGCGTAGCTGTGACTGAGCAAAGCTCACAAACCCAAAAAGTGGGCTATAGCTTGGGCTATATGATGGCAGAAGGTAATAAAGAGGCGGTTGCAGATCTTGACTTAGATACCTTTGAGCTAGGTTTCCGTGACGGTTACCAAGGTAAAGACTCTGCTTTGACCGAGGAGCAGATGCAGCAAGTATTGATGGATTATCAAAAAGAGCAAGAAGAGAAGTTCGTCAATGATATGCAAGAAAAAGCCGCTGAGAACACTGCAATAGGCGAAGCGTTTCTAGCCGAAAATGCAACCAAAGAAGGCGTGAAAACGACTGATTCAGGTCTGCAATATAAAGTGCTGACTGCAGGTACAGGCGAATCACCAAAAGCGACTGATATTGTCGAAGTCAACTACGAAGGTAAGCTGATTGATGGTACGGTGTTTGATAGCTCATATGAGCGCGGCGAGCCTATCGAGTTTCCGTTGAACCAAGTTATCGCTGGCTGGACCGAAGGCCTACAGCTAATGAAAGAAGGCGGCAAATATGAGTTTTATATTCCAGCTGACTTAGCTTATGGCGAAGCGGGTAATCAGGGCATTGAACCTAATAGTACTTTGATCTTTACTGTTGAGCTACTATCAGTAAAATAATCAGCTCTGTGACTGGTTTTATGGCTAATAAATTTTAGTCTTAATCATCGTAGCAGAAATAATGGTAATAAAAAAGCTCTCATTATTATGAGAGCTTTTTTATGTCGCCAAAATATTATTTACAACTTTATTTATAACATCTTTTGGAAGACTTTGGAGTTGCGGCCGTTATTGTACTGCTCACGGCGCGCCTCAGGAAGATCGCTGCTGTCGACCTCAGCGAAGCCTTGCTCAACGAACCAATGCGCGGTACGCGTTGTTAAGACAAATAACTTATGCACTCCGTGGCTGCGCGCCTGCTGCTCTAAAAACGCTAATAAATCCGCACCGCGGCTACCGCTACGATAATCAGGGTGGATAGCGACACAGGCAACTTCCGCTGAGCTCTCATCTATAGGATTCAGGGCGGCACAACCTAAAATCATCCCATCACGCTCGATGACACTATAGTTGTCAATCTCTTGTTCGATACGTTCGCGTGAGCGGGCCACTAAGATACCTTGTTCTTCAAGCGGCGTTAATAGCTCGATTAAACCGACCACATCATCGATATTGGCTCGGCGAATCTCTTCGTAAGGGTCATGGCTGATTAGCGTGCCTGAACCATCGCGTGTAAACAGCTCTTCTAGCAGCGCGCCGTCTTTGGCATAAGAGATAATATGAGTACGATGCACGCCTTGACGGCAAGCATCGCTAGCACAGTGGAGGAAATAATTGATCTCATGGTTGATATCGCGCTCACGTAAAAAGCGATCGACTTCGTTTGGAATCATCTCATGTAGCGGACGACCATTATCCTCAATATCCGCCTCTTCCCCTAAGAAGATCAGCTTATCAGCATTCAGAGCGACAGCAGCGCTAAGCGCCACGTCTTCTGCCAACAGATTAAAGACTTCACCAGTAGCAGAGTAGCCCATAGAGCCCAAAATGACGATATGATTGTGCAGTAAGTTATTCTTTATGGCATCGACATCTATTGAGCGCACCTCACCGGTCATCTGATAATCGACGCCATCGCGGATACCATAAGGGCGCGCGGTGACAAAGTTACCAGAAACAGCATCAATGCGCGAGCCATACATTGGTGAGTTGGCAAGGCCCATTGATAGCTGTGCTTCAATCTGCAGACGTATCGCGCCTACTGCTTGCAGAATACTGGGCATCGCTTCTCGCGGCGTTAACCGGATATCTTTATGCAGTGGCGAGGTGATATTGACTTCTTTTAGATTGGTTTCAATTTGTGGCCGCGCTCCATGCACCAAGACAAGGTTTATACCTAAGCTATGCAATAAAGCAAAGTCATGAATCAGCGTACTAAAATTTGGGTGCTTCACCGCCTCGCCGCCAAACATAATCACGAACGTCTTGCCGCGATGCGTATTGATGTAAGGCGCAGAGTTACGAAACCAATGGACATATTCAGGGTTAATCTGTGGCATGGCGCTAGTAGTCATAATAGAAACAGTAATAGTAGGATAAATAGGAAGGTTAGAGATTTACCATAGCAAAAAACCAAGTTATGAGCTATCTTTTTATTTAACGACTCTTGGCTCTTTATAGATAGTTATCGATATACATAACCTAAACACGGGGCTGATGTAGCTAGAATCGCTTTTTGCTATGCTAAGCGTTATTGTTTGCCCATCTACTGTTTTTGCTATCTCAACTAGGAAAGATAATCATTATGAAAAAAAGCAACCATTTTGCCAACCCATTTGCTGCTTGGGGCGGTCACCGTTTATTTCATGTTGTCGCAGGCACACTCGTCGGAGCAATGGTCGTCACCCAAGCTTCAGCTATGCTGCCCACTCCGGAGCCGGCACTTGATAACAGCTCAGCTGCTTTGCAAACAGCAGCTCTCAATGCTAACAACCCCTCTAATACCAACTCCAACGCACAAGCAGTGAATACCAAGATTACCGCCTCGCTTGTTGGTGTCGATGCCAATGGCAATGAAACATTAGTGCCAGTCACTGCTGAGACACGCCTACAATCGGGAAATATCTTGGAGTATCAAGGCTACTTTACCAATACCAATGCTGATCGAGTGCGCAAAATGACAGTCACGATGAGCATTCCTGAGCAAGTAGAGCTGCTAGGCGGAGTGATGCCAGACTTCCCTTATGGTAGCGTCGATGGCAACTCTTTTTCGCGTATGCCATTACGAGGTAATGTCAACGGCCAAAACCAAGAAATTCCTTTAGGGTATTATAAAGCGGTGCGCTGGGATATCGAAGGCGTGGGCCTAAATGATACGGTAATGGTGCAATACCGCGCCAAAGTAAAATAGTAATAGCGTAAAAGAGTTAGGGCGTGTTGAACATTCGACCATGGCACTGACAGAGACTATTTTTTAGGCGA